>CAJOJO010000044.1 GCA_905235045.1 uncultured Bacilli bacterium | reverse complement strand
ACATTGTTCTAAATTTGTATAAATAAATATATTTACCATCTTTACCAATTCTTTTATGTTTAAAGAAAACTTTACCTGGTGAATCTATTTTAATTAAAATACCAATAATTAGAAATATTGGTGAAAGGATTATAAGTGCAAGAAAAGAGAAAACTATATCTAACCCCCTTTTAATTACTAGATAAGTTTCTCTTTTTCGGCGCTTAATTTCCATAGTATTTTCATTGACTAATAAGCCAACTAATTCTGTTTCATTCATATTAAACCCCCTGAATTAAATAATTATTTATTAAATCTTTTTTTTAATTGCTTAATATATTGATTATTTAATGTATCGTTAAAGTTATAATTATCTTTTAAAGTATCCATAATATCATCAGATATATCTTCAACGTTTTTTAAACATTCACTATAAGTGTCAAAATTATTTAATCCTTTTAAATTTAGATAGCGAATAACTACATTTCTTTTTAACTCCGCCATTTCGATTTGTTTTACTAAATCACCATCATGAATTAAACTCATAATATGGTTTTCTAGTTTTTCTTCGAGCATAAATAAATATTCAAAGTATAAGTTAATTCTACCATCAATTTTTAAATCTGGTAGTAAATTATATAAATGGTTGATAGTACTTTCATCTATTTCGAATGCACTATATTTTTTCATTATATAATCCACCACATCATTTTTTAATGTTTGCTTATAATTATTTTTCATAGGTCCACCCCTTTGTAAGTGTGTATTATATACTTTTTTTTGAATTTGTCAAATTTTTCTTTATAATTGACAAAACAAAAAAGATGTGTTAAGTTATTACAATTTAGTTATGGAGGTGAATTTTATGGTAATCAAAGAATTAACTAACCAAGAATTCAAAAAATTTACAAATAATTATAAATCATCTAGTCTTTATCAAACGCCTGAATATGGTTTTGTTATGAATGAAGAAAAATATGATACTATTTTCTTAGGATTAGTTGATAATGATACTATTTTAGCAGCTTCCTTAATTTTAATTAAAAACAAAGGAAAATTAAAGTATGCCTATGCACCAAGAGGTTTTTTGATTGATTATAGTAATTATGCCTTACTTGAAAAATTTACTTTATTACTTAAAAAATATTTAAGTAAAATTGGTGTTGTTGCAATTAAAATAAATCCACCGATAGAACATAATGATGAAGCATTTAATAATCTTACTAGGCTTAAATATCGCCATTTAGGATATAATAACTTTTTTGAAGGATTAAAGCCAAGATATGAAGCTATAATTAAATTAAATAAACCTTATTATGATTTGTTTAAAGATATTAAAAAAGAATTTAGAACAAAAATAAGAGGAGCAGAAAAACTAGGAATAAAAATTTATAAAGGAAAAGAAAATGAATTAAAATATCTTTATAATCAAACAGAAAAAAAATATCCAAGAGAACTTGTATATTATAAAAATGTATATAATTTTTTTAAAGATGATTGTGAATTTTATTATGCTAAATTAGATACATATAAATATTTAAAACAAGCAAGTGACAAAGTTATTAAAGAAGAGAACAAAAATAAGATTTTAAAAGCCACTAAAAAGAAAGATATAATTACTGTTAAAATGGAAAAAGATGCTCTATTAAGTAAATATAAAGAAGATTTAATTAAGGCTAATAAATTAGTAAATAATTATCCAGATGGTATTATATTAGCAACTTGTTTAATTGTTAAAAATAAAAAAGAAATATATCTTTTAATGGATGGATATAATAAAAGATTTAAGAGTTTTAATGCTAAACATATATTAATATGGAAACTTATAGAAAAATTTAGTAAAGAAGGATATAAAGTATTTAATTTAGGTGGTATTCCTAATCCTGACAAATATAATCCTAAATATGAAGGATTAAAAGAATTTAAGTTATCTTTTAATGTTAAAGTAAAAGAATATATTGGTGACTTTGAATTAGTTACTAATAAAGCTTTATATTTATTATATAAAAAATAAGTATACAATTAAGTATACTTATTTTATTTTAATTAAATAATGATTTAGATACTGTTATAACTGGGCGGACGCCATAGATGCTTACATCGTCTATGTAGTTGAAGCCCAAGTCGCCATCGTTGGACACGAGCCAAGCGACGTCCGAACGGCCAGAAACGGGGGATGATGTCCAATATCCATATGTTAATGAGTCTGCTATATTACATCCTCTACTTGTACAATTGTATGTATAATCGAATAACCATGCAAAACTTCTTTGTCTTGCCTTTTGTTTTTCTGTTTGTGATGAATAATTAGTTTTATTATTTGATCCAAAATAGAACCAAGTTGATGATGAACCATCAAATGTTGTTGTGTTTGTGATTGTTGCAATTTCGTTTGCTGTTATTAGTCTTGGATTTAAGCCACTTGCCCATCCTGTTGTATCTGAGTCTACTTGTGTTTTTATACTTGCTTGTGCATATTCTTTATATGTTCCTGATGTTTCATATACTACCCTTGCTGTTGTATTATGATCTAGTAATACATCTATACTACTTCCATTATCTTTTATAACATACCATTTCATACATCCTGCTTTTGTTCCTGTTGTACTTGTACTATTTGATGCATTACATGTAGTACTTAAATTCGTTGGATCTAAATATACTGCTTCTCCTACTGTATATGTTTTTACACTTGTTCCTGGTTCAGCAATAGTATTATGTTTTTCACCTTTACTATCTTTATAATCTTCTTTATCTGCTACTGCTTTTTTACCATCATAATATACTTTGTATTCACCTTCATAAAATGTTGCCCATCCTTCTGATACTTGTCCTTTACTATTCACTACAAATACACTTTCAGTATCTGGTTTATCTCCTTTTACTTCTACCTTTAAATTAGATAGTTGAGTTACATTATATGTACCTGCTTCTATTTTAGTAGCTGTTGAATCTACTTGACTCATCATTGCTTGTTTTTCTATCGCATCTACATATCCTAACATACTAGACTCAACTGATCCTTTTCTAGCTTTTTCAATTACATTTAA
>CAJOJO010000043.1 GCA_905235045.1 uncultured Bacilli bacterium | reverse complement strand
TAATATTATACTTTTTTTCATTTATATCACCAAGTTAATTATAGTCTATAGATAAGTCATAATTTGTCGATTTATATAAAAAAAGAATAGTTTTTTACTTTATATTTTATTACATAAAAAAACTACCTAAAAGGTAGTTATTTTCATATGGCGGAGTAGAGAGGATTTGAACCTCCGCGCCAGTTGCCCGACCTACACCCTTAGCAGGGGCGCCTCTTCAGCCTCTTGAGTACTACTCCAACGCTACGAATATAATTTTACCTTATATTCTGGTTAGTGTCAAGAATTTATTCAAAATTAGCGTTGTAATCGCTTGTTTGATAATTTCCAGCGCAGCTTAAATAAGCTTTATAATCTTTAGAATTACTATTACCATTATAAATAATATAGCCACTACATTCTTTATCATTAGCTGGATCCCTTACAATACTAATATAACCATTAGTAATTAGTTTATCCAATTTTATAATAACAGTATCATCTAAATTATCTATTTTATATTTTTTAGCAGCTTCTACCATTTTATCTTCAATCGCAATATACGTTTTAATTTTAGAAGAACTACTACCACGTAATTCATTACTTCTATGTTTATTAGCATTTCCTTCTAAATTAGTTACTTTATTTAATTCTCTAAATAAAATAATTGATATAGCAAAAAAGAATGCTAAAGCACATAAAAGCCACAAAAACTCTTTAATTCCCCAACCATAGTTATTTAGTTTCATATATTACCCCCTAAAATAAAGATTTTTTTTCGATAAATTGATATAATTCTGCTGGGCGACCATTTCCATTAATATTTTTATCACCAGTAGGTTCAATTATATTCATACTTAATATTTTTTTACGGAAATTACGTCTATCTAATTCTTTACCATAAATAATTTCATATACTTTTTGTAACTCAGTCATAGTAAAACAATTATTAAATAATTTTTTTAATACTTCAACTTGTTTTAGTTCATTTTTTAAATATTCTATTGCGTTAATTAGTATTTCATTATGATCATAAACCATTTTAGGAAGTTCATCATAAGTAAACCAAGCTGATTCATATAGAGAATTATTTTTTTTAAAATATATTGTTTGACTATCTACTAAACCAATTAAGGAATTTCCAATTATTCTTTCATTAGGCAAACGATCTATTTTACTAAAAACATTACATTGTTTTAAATAAATATCATTTAAACCAACCATTTCTTCAATGGTATATAAAGCACACTCTTCAATAGTTTCAGATACCATTAAAAGATTACTTGGTAACATCCAATATCCTTTAAAAGGTTCTTCTGAACGACGAAATAATAATACTTTTAATTTACCTTTATCAAAAGTAAATAAATTAATAATTACTTCTATTTGGTTTATATATCTTTTATCCATAGTATCACCAACACCATCATTATAGTAATTTATACACAATTTGTCAAACAAAAAGGACCTAAGTAGCACTACTAAGGTCCTAATGTATTAACAAGTAATACACTATATTATATGTTTAATTTAAAAAAAATTAACATATACTTATTATATAATTGATTATTTTTTTAGAAAATGATAAAATAAACTAAGATGGTGATGGTATGAAGAATTATAGAAAGGTAATTCCTAATTTATTAACGATAACTAGATTAGTTTTAACACCAGTTATTATTATATTAGGTTTAGTATTTGCTAAATATAAATTGGTAATTATTTTAGCTACTATTTCTGCTTTAACTGATTTATTTGATGGTAAACTGGCTAGAAAATGGAATACAGTATCAGATAAAGGCGCTAAATTAGATGCTGTGGCAGATAAAGCATTTGGTATTAGTTTAACATTATGTTTAGTAAGAAAAGTTAGGCCTTTAATAATAATAGTCGTTTTAGAAATATTTATTGCTTTATTTAATTTATATTACTATTATAAAAAAATTCATCACGCTAATACCTTAATGGTTGGTAAATTTAAGATAACAGTTTTATTTTTAACAATTATTTTATCAATGATTTGTATATTCTATCCAAAAATAACTTTTATAAGAAACGGATTTATATATGCAACTATAAATTTACAAATTTTATGTTTAATATTTTATTTCTTATCTTATATTAATTATGAAGAAGAAATAGTTGAAATACCTAAACACCAAAGTAAAATATATGATTATGAATTAGAAAAAACTAAAAAAATCGATAATTTAAAAGATTTGATACCATAAAAAAAGGAATATTAAATTCCTTTTTTTTATGCTTTTAATGTTGTTGTATTAGTACCACATCCATAAAACATATCTGTTGTATCTGTACCACTATTTATTACCCAGTTTGGTCCTACATAGATTGTTGCTAGATTACTATCACTTATGAACATTCTACTCATATCTGTTACTTTTGATGTATCAAATGAGCTTACATCTAAACTGGTTATTACATCACAGCCAGAAAACATACCACTCATATTTGTTACTTTTGATGTATCAAAATGGCTTACATCTAAACTTGTTAAATGAAGGCAAAGGCAAAACATATTCGACATATCAGTTACGTTTGATGTATTAAATGAACTCACATCTAAATTAACTAAGCCATAGCATTCAAAAAACATTTCACTCATATTTGTTACATTGCTTGTATCAAATGAACTTAAATCTAAATTAGTTAAGTTCGGACAATTGAAAAACATTTCATGCATATCTGTTACGTTTGAGGTATCAAATGAACTTAAATCTAAACTTGTTAAACTATTATTACCAGAAAACATATTGCTCATATCAGTTACATTTGACGTATCAAAATTATCAAAGATTATTTGCGCACCACTTGGTGCATCGAAACCAAAACTACTAAACAGCATACATACATCTTCTGGAGCATAAATTGTTCCATTACTACCAATATATAAATGATATATATTATGATCACCATATTCAGCAGTTCCATCAACTTTCTCTGCCCAACCAATTATACTTCCATCTTGGGCTTCAGAAAGATCAAAAGAGCTAACTGCTTTAGTTGTATCAATATAGTCAACAAAATGAAGTAATTCACTATTGTCTATATAGCTTGAATTATAATTCCAATAAATAGTACTAAAAAAATTTCTATCTATCGTTGAACCTGGAAAAGCTAATTCATTACATTTGCTAAAATCAGCTATATTTTTTGAATATTTAGTTTCTTTACTATCTTTTTTTTGATAAGCACATATTTCTAAGTCTTTATTCCATATTGCAAAACTTATTTTTCTATCATTATTTACTTTTATTTTAGCTTTATCTGGCTTATCACCTTTAAAATACTTACTTAACTCATTCTTTTTTTCTTCACCATTAGTAAATATATATGTATTTGCTACCGCTTTACCATTTACCATGTCTAAAGCAATCTTTTTCTCAGTTGCATCAACTATACCATTTACCGAATCTTTAAACGCTCCTTCTTTAGCTTTTTCAATTACATTTGTAATTAGTGGTATTGCAATTATCGCTATTATTGCTAATACTACTATTACCGCTAATAATTCTATTAACGTAAATCCTTTTTTCTTC
>CAJOJO010000042.1 GCA_905235045.1 uncultured Bacilli bacterium | reverse complement strand
GTTGCACAATAAGAAAGTCCCTTTCCAAGTAATTGATCTTCTTTTTCTAAACCTAGTTTTCTATTTTCAGATCCAGTTGCTAAAATAACTGCTTTGGCCTTATAACTAGCTTGGGTAGTAATTACTTCTTTTTCATCACCTAAATCATTTATATCAATTACTTTTTCAAAAATAAATTCCGTTCCTAAATCTTTAGCCTGATTATAAACTTTAGTCGCAAAATCGAATCCAGAAATATGTGCTTCAACTGGATAATTTTCAATATCTAAAGTATTAATAATTTGTCCTCCATAACTTTTTGCTTCAAGAACCAACACTTTTTTCAAAGCACGTCGAGCATAAATAGCTGCAGTAAGACCTGCTGGACCTGCTCCAACAATTATAATATCGTACATTAATTTCCTCCAATCATCTTTTGAATATCATCTTTCGGTATTAAGCCAACATTTCTTTTTACTTCTTTACCACCATTAAACAAAACTAAACAAGGAATGGAAAACACTTTATATTCTTCTGCCAATTCTTCTTCCTCATCAATATTAATAGAGACAATTTTTACCTCACTCTCTTCTTCTGATACTTCTTCAAGAATAGGTTTTAGCATCCTACAAGGTCCACACCAATTAGCATTAAAATCAACTAAAACAGGCTTTTCACTTTTTAAAACTTCATTCTCAAAATTATCTTTATTTACTCCAATAATAGCCATTTATTTTTCTCCTTCTAATCAAAACTTTATCTATTACTAATTGTATAAAAATTACCCAAAAAAAACAATATATTTAAAAAATATCCCTAAATTAAAGCCAAAAAAATCATCCCATTTTTTCTAATTTCTATTAGATTTAGTAGGATGATTTATTTTCTTAATAATTTTATAAATTATTTCTTGTTCTTTTTATCAATCTTATCTTCTAACTTTTTTAACATATGTGATGCAAATTCACGACCACCTATACCAAAAGATACTGCAAAAGCAACTGCAAAAGCACCTAATAAAATTATAAATGCTGAATTAATCATTTCTTTAGCAATTCCTAATTGGTAAAGAGTAATAAATGTTCCAACAACAACGATAACTACTTTTACAATAAAGGCAATGGCTTTACTATCTGTAAATTTATTGTTAATAACATTTTCCACATAGTTAGCAGTCAAAATAGTTATAGTTAAAATAATGGCAGAAGAAATAGCATAAGGCATATAAGTAATAATTTCTTTTCCTATATTAGTTAGAATTTCTAATTGTAATATATTTAATCCTTCTACTAAGAAGAATACTATCATTATATACTTTACTGCAGAAGCTATTGCTGTAGATAAAGAAAAACTATCACTTGTTTTAGTAGCTGATGCTTTTAAAACGTTATTAGCAACTTTATCAGTACCAATTGACATTAGTACTTTTTCAAGTAAATTCTTTACTAAATCAGCAATAAACTTTCCAACATATAATATTGCAATAGCAACTGCTACTCTTGGTATGAAAATAACAATTGTATTTAGCATTTCAATTGCAGGTTTAGAGATTGCCTGAATATTTAAAGCATCTAATGAAGCTATAACAATAGGTATTAATATAATCACATAAATGATATTGGCTAATACTTCTGAAAGACCAACTTTTTCATTACCTTTAAAACCTATTTTTTCCATGTATGAATCAACATCTAGACTTTTAAAGAATGATATTAATAATTCTTTAACTACTTTAGCTATTAATAATCCAAGAATTAATAAAACAGCTGATGCAACAATATTAGGTAAATAACCTAAAAATTCATTCATCATACTAGTAATTGGATCTGATACATTTGATAAACCTAATTTTTCAAAAATACCAGGAACAAATACTATAAATGTAACTAAATAAAATACTTTTGCAATAAAGTCTTTTAAACTTGTTTTCCTTTCTTTATCTATTTTTGCTTTATCAAGTGCTTTATCAAATTTTAAGATTTCTAATGTTTTAGAAACTAAATTCTTAACAATTGAAGCACAAATAAAAGCAATAATTAGTAGAATTAATGCTTCTACTACGCTTGGAACATCTGCCATTAATTTGTCCCAAAAATTTGTAACATAATCCATCTTCATTCCTCCTTAACTTAAATTGTATCATAACTTTTATATTATTTATATAGACAATTTTTTACAAGTGTATAAAAAAACTAGACATTTTTAAAAAAACATCTAATTTATTATTTATCATTTATTATTTTACTTATGCTTTTCATTATCTGTTCAGGTGATTCTTTCATTTCATTTTTTATCCAATCACCAATAATTCCAATAAAAGCATGTGAATAAAATCTTGCCATAAAATCAATATCTTTATCAATATTTGTTTTTTCAGTCTCTTTTTTATAAATTTGTTCATAAATTTGACTATATATAAAATTTTCTAAAGAAGAAATTTTATATGTTTTTCTAATAAAATTTTTATTTTTTAATATGTAATTAAGTGTAAACTCACATGATTTTTCCCAATCATTAAAAATATCTATTATTTTTAATTCTTTGATTATTTCATTTGTATAAATCCATTCAATTAAATCATAAATATCTTTAAAATGATAATAAAATGTTTGTCTATTAACATTAGCCCCTTTTACTATTTCATTTATTGTTATTTTATCAATATCTTTTTTTAATAATATTTTTTTTAATGAAGAAGCTAATTTATATTTTGTAGTATTTTCCATCTTATACCTCCTAGTTAATATTTAGTAAGTCTACTTATCACTGATTTAATCATGAGATTAACCTATAAATTCTATTTTATCAGCACCTATTTGCATTGGATTTGATGTATCTATATTCCCATTGAATGTAATTCTTACGCTATTTCCCACAACATAAAAATCATTTATTCCATTAACTGGTCTATCTATTTTCATTCTTACTTTATCTGCTTTATTAAATGAACCTGTTTTTTGTAATACTTCAACTACTATATAATCATTACCAGTTTCTATAATTTTTCCATCAAAAGTATACCCTTCACCAATAGAAAAATATATCGTTGTATCTTCTAAATCTGAATAATATTTCTTAACATCATTTTTTAATTTATCATCACTGAACTGATAATTTATTACTTTATTTTCTATATCATTGGGAAACATATATTTAATAGAAGACACATATTGAGATCCATCCTTTGGTATTTCGCATTTAACAACCTTGTTATCTTTAAATGTAAATTTATAAGGCATTGAACTACCAGAATCACTTATTATTTTATCATTACTTACATAATATGATTCGTCATATATCCACATATAAGCATATCGATATTCTTTATCTTGAGTAATTCCAAATCCTTTATAATCAATAAAGATTTTATATCTTTCTTTACTTTTATTTTGGTTATCATCATTATCTATTAAATATTGAACAGCTACATCATATAATTGTTCATAATCGGTAATATAATATTCATCCCTCTTATTAAGTAATTTAACAGCTAAAAATATTCCTAGAAAAATTATTGCAATAATAGAAATAAAAATTAAAATACTTTTTTTCGTTTTCATAAAAAATCACTCACATAAATATTATACTACAAAATTAAGTCCTAAAAAAAGACATAAAGCCTTGCTATTTATTAATCAAACACAAAGTTTTTTATACTCCAATTCAATAACACTACACTTAAATCTTTAATGCACTACTCTATTGGAAATAAAGTCTTATAAGACAAGCAAATGCTTTTATTAATTTTATTGTATTATGAACAAATGTTTGATACAATTTTATTAGGAACATTAATAAGTTGGGTGCTGCCTTCATCATACTTATGATTGGAGGTGATGCATATGAGTAAGAAAGATTTTTTGATTCTTTTCTTAATTATAATCATCCTTTTACTTATAGCATTACTTTTTGTAATACTAAAATAAAAGATGCACCTA
>CAJOJO010000041.1 GCA_905235045.1 uncultured Bacilli bacterium | reverse complement strand
ATTTTATTAGAATTTAAAAGATCAGAAAGAATGGAAATAGATCACATAATTGACATATTAGAATTATTAAAAGAAAATGGTTATAAAGTGATTCTTGCCCATCCAGAATTATATGTTAATTATCGTAATATTGAAAACATGTATCGTATTAAAGATACTGGTACTTTACTACAACTAGATGCCACAAGTATACTACGCAATAAAACAAATAAAAAAACATATAAATTTAGTAAGAAATTATTAGATGAAAAACTAATTGATATTGTTGCTTCTGATTCCCATTGTACCAAAAAAAGAAGTTATTTAAGTTTTAAAAAAGCTTATAAAAGAATAAAAAGAAAATATGGTAAATCATATGCAGATATTTTATTTAAACATAATCCTAATTTATTAGTAGGAGGTAAAATATGAAACCATTAATTGGAATAGTTGAGTGGCCTTATCCAGATAAGGATAATGACGAAATGTTTGAAGTATCAATGAATGTTATTAATAAAGTAATTGAAGCTGGTGGAACACCAATCGGAATTTTTCCCACTAAGAGTGAAAAATATTTAAGTAAAAAAAATAATGAAATAGAATCATTTAGTGCGGATGAATCACATGAATTACTTAGCGTTCTTGATAAAGTAGATGCCGTTATTAAACCAGGGGCTTTAAGAATTTATGATTATGAAAAATTAATTCATCGATATACATTAGAAAAAAATATTCCTTATTTAGGAATATGCGCTGGTATGCAAATAATGGCTCATTCTAAAAATATTCCCGTAGAGGGACATAGTAATGTAAAACATAATGTTAAAATAAAAAGTTATACATTACTTGAAAGTATATTAGGAAAGAATGAAATTGAAGTAATTAGTAAGCATAGATATTGTATTTCTGATAAAGGAGATAATCAAATATCAGCCCTTGCTGATGATGGTACAATTGAAGCAATTGAAAATCCAAATTGTTCATTTAATTTAGGAGTACAATGGCATCCAGAATTAGATGACTCAGAAAGTACTAAAAATATTTTTGGAGCTTTAACAGAATACGCTAAAGTATATCGTAAAAGAAAGTAGTTATACTACTTTTTTTTATTAATATAATTTATTAGGTGATAAAATGACGTTAAATGATATTCTTTTAATAACCGGCGGTACTTTATTATGTGGTGATAGAAATACAATAATTGATAATTTTACTATTGATAGTAATGATATTAAAGAAAATAATTTGTTTTTAGCAATCAACCGAGGTAATGAATATTATTTGGATGCTCTAAAAAATGGTTCAAAAGCTGTTATTATTGATAATCCAAAAGTAGTTAAAAAACTAGATAAAAACATTATATTAGTAAATAATACAATTAAAGCTATGGAAATGCTTGCCAAAAAGAAATTATTAAGTAGTAAAGCATCAGTAATAGGAATAACTGGTAGTGTTGGTAAAACAACAACTAAAGATATTATTTATAGTGTTTTAAAAGAAAAATATAAAGTTTTAAAAACTAAAGAAAATTATAATGGTAAAATTGGTGTTCCATATACAATTTTAAATCTAAAAGATGAAGATATTTTAGTATTAGAAATGGGTATTGATGATATAAATGGTTTTACTGAATTTAGTAAATACGTAAAATTAGATTTAGCGCTTATAACAAATATAGGTTATTCACATATTGAGAAATTTGAAAGCCGAGAAAATATTTTAGAAGCTAAATTAAAAATAATTAATTGTTTAAAAAATAATGGCATTTTATTATTAAATAATAATGATGAATTACTTGATAAAGTAAAACTAAATAATGTAAATACTTTAAAATATGGAAAAAATGTTTATAAAACTAGTGATGTAAGAATAGATGATAAATTAAACTTTAAAATTAATAATTTAGAATTAAGTGTTCCTTATACTGGTACTTCATATATCAACAATTATTTAGTTTCCTATATCATTGGTAAATATTATGGTATGAGCGATTATTTAATTAAAGAAGGAATAGAAAATGCTCATTTATCAAGTGATAGAATGAATATTGAAAGATATAATAATATAACTTTTATTCAAGATTACTATAATGCTAGTTATGAATCAGTTAAAAACGCTTTAGAAGTATTAAGTAATTTTAAAACGCGAAAAATAGCTGTTTTAGGTGACATATTAGAACTAGGAAGATATAGTAAAATAATTCATGAAAATATTGGTTATGAAGTTATTAAAAATAAAATTAATAAATTAGTAACAGTTGGTGATAATTCTTTAAATATTGCGCGTATTGTGAAAGAAAATAGTAATATAGATACATATTCTTTATCAGATATTGATGAAGCTCTAAGTTTATTATTATGTTTACTAAATGATAATGATACCATATTACTTAAAGCATCTCATAAAATGAATTTTAAGACTTTAACAAAAAACCTAAAAAATAATTTATAAAAGTGATTTATCACTTTTTTTGTCTATATATGTAAACTAACAATAAAATCTTTTGATAAAATAAAGAAACTTTGGTATACTAATATAGCGTAGAGGAGTGATAACATGAAATATGTATATTTATTTAGCGAAGGAAATGCTAATATGCGAGAATTACTTGGTGGTAAAGGAGCTAATTTAGCCGAAATGACTAATATTGGTTTACCAGTACCTCAAGGTTTTACAATTACAACTGAAGCATGTACTAAATATTATGAAGATGGAAAAGAAATTAATGATGAAATTAAAGCCGAAATTAACGAATATATTTTAAAATTAGAAGAAATCACTGGTAAAAAATTTGGGGACCTTGAAAATCCATTATTAGTATCAGTTAGAAGTGGTGCTAGAGCTAGTATGCCAGGTATGATGGATACTATATTAAACTTAGGATTAAATGAAGAAGTAGTAGAAGTATTAGCAGAAAAATCAAATAATCCAAGATGGGCTTGGGATTGCTATAGAAGATTTATTCAAATGTATTCTGATGTTGTTATGGAAGTTGGTAAAAAATACTTTGAAGAATTAATTGATAAAATGAAAGCTAAAAAAGGCGTAAAATTAGATGTTGAATTAACTGCCGATGATTTAAAAGAATTAGCTAGAGAGTTTAAAGAAGAATATAAAAACAAAATTGGTACTGAATTTCCTAGTGATCCAAAAGAACAATTAATGGGAGCTATTAAGGCAGTATTTAGATCGGATAACCCAAGAGCTAATGTATATAGAAGAGATAATGATATTCCATATTCATGGGGAACTGCTGTAAATGTTCAATCAATGGCTTTTGGTAATATGGGCGATGACTGTGGTACCGGTGTAGCATTCACTAGAGATCCAGCTACTGGTAATAAAGGGTTATTTGGTGAATTTTTAACTAATGCCCAAGGTGAAGATGTTGTGGCAGGAGTTAGGACACCAATGAAAATTGCCGAAATGGAAGAAAAATTCCCAGAAGCATTTGAACAATTTAAAGAAGTATGTAAAATTTTAGAAAACCATTATCGTGATATGCAAGATATGGAATTTACTGTCGAACATGGTAAACTTTATATGCTACAAACAAGAAATGGTAAAAGAACGGCTCAAGCAGCTTTAAAAATTGCTTGTGATTTAGTAGATGAAGGTATGCGTACTGAAGAAGAAGCAGTATTAATGATTGATCCAAGAAACTTAGATACTTTATTGCACCCACAATTTGACGGGACAGCTTTAAATGCAGCTAAATTAATTGGTAAAGGTTTAGGTGCTTCTCCAGGAGCTGCTTGTGGTAAAATTGTTTTCACAGCTTTAGATGCGGAAAAACAAGGTATTGGTGGAAAAGGAGATAAAGTTGTTTTAGTAAGACTAGAAACTTCACCTGAAGATATCACTGGTATGAAGGCTGCCCAAGGTATTTTAACTGTTCGTGGAGGAATGACTAGTCATGCTGCCGTTGTTGCTCGTGGTATGGGTACTTGTTGTGTATCTGGTTGTGGTGATATCAAAATGGATGAAGCTAATAAATGTTTTGAATTAGCTGGTAAAGTATATCATGAAGGTGATATTATTTCAATTGATGGATCAACTGGTAATATCTATGATGGAGAAATTAAAACTGTTGATGCAACTATAGCTGGTGAATTTGGCCGAGTTATGGAATGGGCTGATAAATTTAGAACATTAGGTGTTAGAACTAATGCTGATACACCAAAGGATACTAAAAAAGCAATTGAATTAGGCGCTGAAGGTATTGGTTTATGTCGAACTGAGCATATGTTCTTTGATGATGAAAGAATATTTAACTTAAGAAGAATGATTCTTTCGGAAACAGTAGAAGATAGAGAAAAATACTTAAACTTATTAATTCCTTATCAAAAAGGTGATTTTAAAGCTATGTATAAAGAATTAAAAGGATTACCTATGACTGTTCGTTATATTGATCCACCATTACATGAATTTATTCCTAAAACTGAAGAAGAAATGAGAGAATTAGCTAATGCGATGGGAATCTCAGTAGAACATATTATTGACGTATGTAATGGATTACATGAATTTAATCCAATGATGGGACATCGAGGATGTAGATTAGCTGTTACATATCCAGAAATTGCTAAAATGCAAACAAGAGCTTTGATGGAAGCAGCTATTGAAGTTCAAGAAGAAGATGGATATAACATTGTTCCAGAAATTATGATTCCATTAGTAGGAGAACTAAAAGAATTAAAATTTGTTAAAGATATAGTAATAGAAACAGCTGAACAAGTTAAAAAAGAGAAAAATTCTAATATGGAATATCATATTGGTACAATGATTGAAATTCCAAGAGCTGCTATTACGGCAGATAAAATTGCTGAAGAAGCTGAATTCTTCTCATTTGGTACTAATGATTTAACACAAATGACATTTGGTTTTTCTAGAGATGATGCTGGTAAATTCTTAGGTTCATACTATGAAAATAAGATTTATGAACAAGATCCATTTGCTAAAATAGATCAAGAAGGTGTAGGAGAATTAGTTAAAATAGCGGTAGAAAAAGGTAAATCTACTAGACCTAATATTAAATTAGGCATTTGTGGTGAACATGGTGGTGATCCATCAAGTGTAGAATTTTGCCATAATGCAGGATTAACATATGTTTCTTGTTCACCATTTAGAGTTCCGATAGCAAGACTATCTGCTGCTCAAGCTGCAATTAAAGCAAAGAATAATTAATTCAATTATTCATATACTAATAAGGGTATACTAATTGACATTTTCTAAAATTTATAGTATACTCTTATTACATTGAAGAAATTCAATAGTAAATGTTAGCCGCTCTTGGATGGTGCGGGATATAAATTATTCCAGACGAGAAATGTTAATCGCTCCCGGATGGTGCGATCAATAAATTATTCCGGAGGAAAATGTTAGAAAACTTCTATCGTATGATAGAGTTTTCTTTTGTTTTGTGATAAAATATAATAACAAGGAGGAATGAACTAATGGAGATTAAAACAGGATACATTTATCATATTAAAGATGAGTTTTTTGATAAAATAAATGATAAAGGACTTATGATTAATCATGAAAATGGTAGAGCAAGACCTACATATTTTACAATTAAAGATAAAGATATACTATGGTTTATTCCTTTAAGTAGTAAAGTAGATAAATATCAAGTTATTATCGATAAAAAAAATTAAAAAATATGGTAGTTGTAGATCAATTATGATTAGTGAAATTGCTAATAGACCATCTGTTATATTGATACAAAATGCTTTTCCAATATTAGAAAAGTATATAGATCATCCTCATATGGTTGATGGTAAACCATTAAAAGTAATTGATACATTAAAAGAAGAAATATTAAATAATTTTAAATATTTAATGGAATTAAAAAAGAGTGGAAGAAATTTATTCTTTCCAGATATAGATAGAATAAAAGAAATTATGTTAGATGAATTAAAAAATAATTAAGCATTTAAAAAGCAGAAAAAATATAAAATGAGAAGGATAGTTTACTTAATCCTAAAATGATATATTTTATCGCCTATGTTAGAAAGCGGAAACACAAGCTGCAATCAAAGAAAAACAATCTAAATAATTAAATGAAGAGACTAGAAAAATCTAGTCTTTTTTGTTCGGAATATAGTAATCTTCCGAGCATTTGTCAAGTTAAAAAAGTAATAATATTTATATTGGTAAAATATATAGAATCATAAATAATTATATTATTTTATTTTTTATATAAATATTATTAAAATGTAGGATTTGTTAGTAAGTTAACGAAAAAGTTAAGTTAATTTTCTAAAAAGTGTTTGTTAATGTGTAAAGTTATGATATAATTTTAATAGATTATTCTTTTTAAGGGAGTGAGTGATATATGAAAAAGAAAATATTTAGTTTTGTATTAGTATTAATATTGTTATTAGGACTTACTGGATGTAATGAAGAGAATAAAGTAAATAATAATTCATCAAGTGGAAGTAATAATAGCAGTAATAACAAATTAGATCATAAAGTGTATAAATATATAAAGGTTTGTTCAAGTAACGGTAGTGATTTGATTGTTCCTATTGAATATATCTTTGGTAGTATTGGTACTGTTGGTTATGGTGATAAGAGCTATGATCCATGTCTTTTTGCAACGATAGATACTAATACAGGTAGAGCAACAGATGTTAAATTTTATGCATATTTCTTAGATAATGATGATAATGAATGGGTTAATAAAGCAGTTGAAAAATACAATGAATCATCTGACAGCTATAAAAAAGATTTTACTAATGTAAGTAAAGGTAAAGTCAATAGTGGGGTATCTTATTTGGTAGTAAGTGTTAATCCTGATAGTTATTCTTATGACCAATATATGGATTATTTGATTAAACATCAAGATATTGAAGAGTATAAAAAAAGAGTATATTATGATCAATTATATAATTACAGTACTACTCCTGAAGTAAAAGATGAAAACGAATATTTCTGGGATGCTTTATCAGGTAAACACGTTTATTATTCTGATAGTGAATTTAGTGCATATTAATAAGTGCACTTTTTTTATATGCGTGATATAATATTTTTGGAAAAAGGTTAGTTTATGAAAAAAATTGGAGCAGGAAAATATTCATGTGATTTCTAAAAATGAGTGATTGGAAAATTTATTTTTTTACGAACAATCGTAAGATTAAGATATTACGATGATTATTTTTATAACTCCCCTATGTACATAACTGCACAAGCTGTAATTAAAGTAAAGAAAAACTAAATAAATAAAAATTAAGTTGAAATACACTTGATTTTTTATTGCAATATATGTTGCAAATATGCTACAATGTATTTGTG
>CAJOJO010000040.1 GCA_905235045.1 uncultured Bacilli bacterium | reverse complement strand
ATTAATTACTTGATTTTCTTCTGAACATGAGAATTCTGGTGTATACGTATGTTTATAAATATGTTTATTTATTGTATGTGTATGAATTGGACATACATGAGGTACTTCATGATAAAATTCTTTTTCAATACATTTAGTTATAGTAGGTTCTATAACTTGATTTTCCATAGGACACATATTCATTGGATTACAACATTTATTAAATAACATATTATTCCTCCTTACCTAATTTATCATATGAATATAACAAAAAAAGGAATGTGTTTATTCCTATTTTTTTATCTTTTGAAATTCATGAACAAATCTATCAGTTGTATATTCATTATTCTCTTTTAATTTTAAGAATAATTTATATATTTTTAGATATAATTTTTCAATGTTTTCTACACTTGTATTAGTATATTCAAATAGATTATTTGCTAAAGCTATTTGATCCTGTTTAGTTAAGGGCTCTAAGCCATTTTTACTACGATACAAACTTTTATCAATATCAATAAAGGTAAACATATATATATTATTTAGATTTTGCGCTCTTCTGTAATCTGGATTTATTTCTTGTTCACCATTTGTTATTGTGTATATTGCAGTTGGACACCAACCATCAATAATCACTTCAGAAAATACTTTATTATTATCATTATTTAAAATTTCACCATTTTTTTCAACTGTTTGATTTATTATTTCTTTTTCAATTATTTCTGGAGAAAGTAATGCTCCAGGATACTTAAAAGCCTTATCATACTCACGATTTTCATAATCTTTATAATGAAAACTTGGTTGAAAATAATCATTAATCGTATATAAATCGTATGGTACAGCAGCCTTAATATTATAAGGTGCTAAAATAAAACCTAACTTATTTTTACCACATACACACATTGCTTTATCCGTAATTAAAGAACTAGAAACCAATTCGGTTTTAAATTCATCATAAAAATCATCTTTAGTTAAATTATGAACTATGAATTTAAAAGGTTTACCAGATTGGTATTGTTTAGGATCATCCATTTCGCTTTCCCAAATTTTATCAAGATATTCATTATATTGATTAATAAACTTTTTCGTAATATAAGGATTTTTAATTTTTAATCCTAGGGTTAAACCATTAATAAATGTTTGAATAAACGGATCTTTACTATCTGCATTATATTTTATTATAACTTGCGCTGTTTCGAACATAATCTGCACCTCATTTCACAAAACAATATAATATCATAAATTTTAAAAATGTCTAGTTTAAAATGGCATTTTTCCGTTTTTCATTTGTTTCATAAGTATTTTCATTTCCTCAAATTTTTTAAGTAAACGATTTACTTCTTCAACACTTCGAGCACTACCTTTAGCAATTCTTATCTTACGATTTGCTTTTAAAATTTCTGGATGTTTTCTTTCATATGGCGTCATTGATTGAATAATAGCTTCAATATGAGCCATATCTTTAGGATCAATTTTAACATTGTTTAAGCCCATTTTTTTAGCCCCGGGAATCATTTTAATTAGATTTTCTAATGGACCTAATTTTTTTATTTGATTCATACTAGTTAAAAAATCTTCCAAATCAAATTTGCCTTTTTCCATTTTTTTAGCAGTTTCTATGGCCTCTTTTTCATCAATAACGTTTTCGGCTTTTTCAATCATCGTCATTAAATCACCCATACCTAAAATACGAGTTGCCATACGGTCTGGGTAGAATTCTTCTAAACCATCTAATTTTTCTGATACACCAATAAATTTAATTGGAATATTTGTTAAATGTCTTATTGATAAAGCCGCTCCACCACGAGTATCTCCATCTAATTTAGTTAGAATAGCCCCTGTTAAAGGTAACTTATCATTAAAACCAGTTATAACGTTAATCGCGTCTTGTCCCATCATACTATCAACGACAAGTAATATTTCATCAGGATTAATACTATTATTAATATTAATTAATTCAGTCATTAATTCTTCATCAATGTGTAATCTACCAGCGGTATCTATTAAAACATAATTAAAATTATTTTCTTTTGCATATTTAATTGCATTATTAGCAATAAGAACAGGATCATTATTTCCTTCGCTATACACTTCAATATTCAATTCTTTACCTAGTTGCTTTAATTGATCAATTGCTGCTGGCCTGTAAACATCACAAGCAACCAATAATGGATTTTTCTTATGTTTTTTTCTTAACATATTAGCAAGTTTTGCGATAGTTGTTGTTTTACCACTACCTTGTAAACCGACTAACATTAAAACACTAGGGTTACCACTTATATATAAATCTTTTTTTTCGCCACCTAGTAATTCAACTAATTCATCTTTTAAAATTTTAACAAATACTTCACCAGGTTTTAGACTTTTTCTTACCTCTTCACCTAAAGCTTTTTCTTTTACATTATTTATAAATTCTTTAACAACAATATAGTTAACATCTGCTTCTAGTAAGGCTAATCTAATTTCTCTAGTTACTTCAGAAATATTTTCCTCGGTTATTTTTCCATAACCTTTTATTTTATTAACAGCTGCTTCTAAACGATCGCCTAAGCTTTCAAACATATTTATCACCAATATCTATTATACCTTAAATTTACTTAAATTACATCCTCTTTTTTAATAATATATGTTTTATTTTTTGTATAAAAAGCATAAAAGATATTTTCTAATTCAATATTATTTTCTTTTAATAAATTATTAATCCAGTTTTTATCTTTACCAATTTCTTTTAATGTATCATAATCTATCTTACCATCAAGAATAATTGGAAAAGGATAATCTTTAGTTCTAAAAACTGATAAATTACCACTATTTTCTAAAACAGCATAATCAATTTCTTCAATATTTTTAATTCCTTTTTCTCTTAATTGTGATAGTAAATCATCTAAGCTATATCTTAGTTTTGTCATAACACTAAAGTTTACTTTTCCATTTTTAATAACTACACTGGGTTTTCCATCAATAAAATTACGAATTTTTTCACTTTTTAAACATATATAACTAAATAAAATTTCTAAAATGACTAATACTAGAATAGGAACAATTGAAGTAAAAATTGAACGTTTAGCATTTTCAATACAAATTGCCGCTATTTCAGCAATTAAAATTGTAACAATAAAATCAATAATGCTTAATTCACCAAGTTCTTTTTTACCCATGATTCGATATACTAAAAAAATAAAGAAATACAAAAAACTTGTTTTTATAATTAAAGACATATACATATTATCACCATTATCATTATGAATAAATGTATTATTTTTATTCAAAAACATATATTTTATTAGGTGATTTTATGAATTTATTAAAAAAATATGGTTCTGTTCTAGGTATTATGGGTGGTATTATTCTTATTTTTCTTTTTTTCATTGTTGCTTTAAATTATACTAGTGTGATTAATAAAAGTACTCTAGCTATTTTAAAAATATCCCTTACTGTTTTTAGTTTCTTTCTTGGTGGGTTTATTATGGGAACTAAAAGTAGTAAAAAAGGATGGCTCGAAGGTTTTAAAATAGGTAGCTTTATGATTTTACTATTTATTCTAATTAATATAATAATGATTCATAGTTTTCATTTAAAATATCTTTTATACTATTTTATTTTAATTAGTTCTAGTATTTTAGGTAGTATTATTGGTATCAATAAAAAAGAAGCAGATTAATTAATTCCTGCTTCTTTTAAGAATGATTTAAACTCCCTTTTACGAAACTACCATCTCTAAACACAAGTACCATTGGTGTATAACCAAAGTTTTCTTCAATATATGAATTATATTCATATAATGTTTCAGCATCACTACTTGTCATTTCTTCCAAATTAACATAAATTGTTTTATAGCCTAAATCAGCTTGTGCTTGTTTCATAATAGGTAAAAATTTAACACAATATCCACATGTTGAACGTCCTATATAAACAACTTGTGTACCACCAGCTTTAATTTTTTCTACTAATTCAGTAGTAGTTAATGTTTCAAATTCGCTTACATCATAATCAATATCTTCTTCTTCCTTTTGAGTAGTTGCTGTATTCTCATTCTTTTTAGTTCCATTGATTAAATTAACGCATAAATTTAAAGCTAATAGGATACCAATAACAATTAAAGCATATAAAATTCTATTTAATATAGTTGTATAATCTGGTTGGTTTTTAACAATAACTTTATTATTTTTTATTGCTTCTTTTTTAACAGTTTCTTTTTTGGCAGCTGGTTTTTTTGTCGTAGTTTTTTTCTTATTTTCCATATTCATACCTCCATTATTTATTTTAACAAAATTTTATCTAAAATTCAATAGTTTTATAATGTTTCCAACTTAACACTAACTAATTTAGAAACGCCCGATTCTTGCATTGTTATACCATAAAGAACATCAACATACTCCATAGTTCTTTTTTTATGGGTAATTAAAATAAATTGGGTTTTTTCTTTTAATTTCATTAAGTATTCACCAAAGCCATCAACATTAACTTCATCTAAAGCTGCTTCTACTTCATCTAATACGCAGAATGGTACAGGGCGAGCTTTTAATATTGCAAATAATAAACTTATTGCGGTAAAGGTCTTTTCCCCACCAGAAAGTAAGGAAATACTTTTTAAACTTTTCCCCGGTGGTGAAGCAATTATCTCAATACCTGTTTCTAATATATCATCAGGATTTGTTAGTTTAAGTTCGGCATGACCACCCTTAAATAATTCTTTAAATGTTTCCGTAAATTTAGTATTGATTAAATTAAATGCTTTACTAAATTCGGTTTCCATTACTGAATCCATTTCTTCAATTATTTCTAATAAAGTATCTTCAGCTTTAGCCAAATCTTCTCTTTGTTTAATTAGGAAATCATATCTAACACTTACTCGATCATATTCTTCAATAGCTCCTAAGTTAACATTTCCTAAATCTTTAATTTGTCGTTTTAAGTTATTTACTCTATTACGAGCTAAATCAATATCAATATCTAATTCATACAAAGTAACCGCTTTTTCATATGTCATACTATATGTTTCATTTAATTTAGTAAGCAAAGTATCTAATTTAACATCCATTCGGTTAACACTTATTTCTAAGTCTTTTAATTCTTTGTTTTTTTGGTTAAAGTTACTATTTTCCTTTTTAACGGAGAATTCAAATTCATCTAAGTCATCTTTTAAGTTGTTTAGTTTAGCAAGTGATGAATTAAGCTCATTCTCAGTTTTATTTTTTTCTTCAACAGCATTATAGTACTCATTTAATACTTCTTCTTCTTCTTTAGAAATATTATTTTCCATAATATTATTTGTTCCAATAATTTCATTTTGAACTTCTAATAAACGAATTTGTTTATCTTTAATAAAACTATTTTTATTGTTAATAAATTCTTCTATACCAATTTTTTCTTTGTTAATTAAATATAATTTATCTTCAACAGTTTTATAAGCATAATCACTATCATTAATATTATTTTCTATTTCTTTAATATCTAATACTAATTTATCCAAGTCTTTTATTAAGTTTTCTAATTCATATTTTTCGGTAATAATGTTTTTATTTTTATTAGATACACCACCTGTTAAAGAACCACCAATATGAATTAAATTACCATCCAAAGTAACTATTTTATATTTATGATTAATTACTTTTGATACTTTATTAGCGGTATCAATATTATTAACTACAATAACATTACCTAATTGGTTTTTAATAATTTCATCATATTTTTTATCATATTTAACTAAGTTACTAGCAATATCAATAAAACCATCTATTTTTCTTACTTCATCTATATCACTTACACTTTTACCTTTAATTATATTAAGTGGGAAAAATGTAACTCGACCAATATTATTATCACTTAAATATTTAATTGCCTCTTTAGCATTATTTTCATTATCAACAACTAAATTAGAGATTGCAAATCCTAATGATGTAGTAATAGCTAAAGCATATTTTTCTTCTACTTCAATTAAGTTTCCAATAACATTATGAATACCGCTTAATTTAGGATTGTTTAATATACTTTTAACACTATAAGGAAGTGTACTATTATTTTCAATTGATTCTTTTAAATAAGCTATTTTGTGTTCTAAATCATTTTTAATAATTAATTTACTACTTAATTCAGTTTCATAAGTGGTTTTTGTTTCTTTAGCTTTATTTAAGTATTCTTCATATTTTTGATAATCCACACTTATATTTTTTAATTCTTCTTCTTTAAATTTTAATTCATCTTCTATACTACTAATTTCGGTAGTTAATTTTAATTCTTCATTTTTTAATTCTACTAAATTATTGTGCAACTTAGTATTTTCAACTTCGTATTTTTGTCTTTCTAACAAAATATTTTTACGACTATTAATGCGTTCAACATTAGTTGTTTCTTCTACTAAACGAGCTTGTAATTCACTAATTACATTGTTTAATTTGTTTATATTTGTCTTATATTCTTCTATTTTAGCTTCGTTAGTACTATTAGTTGTACTAATAGATATTATTTCGTTATTTAAAGTTTCTATTTTTTCTTTATTTACTTGATATTCGTAATTAATATCAGTTATTTCTTTTGTTATTAAAGCAACTTCAATACTTTCTAATTCTTTATTTAATTCATTGTATTTTAAAGCAAGTTCCTTTTGTTCTTTTAAAGGATTTACTTGAACTTCTAATTCACTAATAATGTCATTTACTCTCGACATATTATCATGAGTTTTATCTAGTTTTCTTAGTGCATCTTCTTTTCTTTTTTTGTACTTTAAAACACCTGCTGCTTCTTCAAATATTATTCTTCTTTCATTTGGTTTACTATTAATTATTTCTTCTACTTTACCTTGTGAAATTATGTTAAATGATTCTTTAGCAACCCCAGTATCTAAGAATAAATCAGTTATATCTTTTAAACGACACTTTTCATTATTAATTAAATATTCATTAGTACCATCTTTATACACTCTTCTTTTAATTGCTACTTCATCATAATCAACATTTAAGTATTTATCACTATTATCAAATATTAAGGTTACACTAGCAACATTAAGTGGTTTACGCGATTTAGAACCCGAAAAAATAACATCTGTCATGTTACCTTCTCCTCTTAACGATTTAACTGATTGTTCACCTAATACCCAACGAATAGCATCAACAACATTACTTTTACCTGATCCGTTTGGTCCAACAATACCGGTTACACCGCTAGTTAAATCAATTGTTATTTTATCAGCAAATGATTTAAAGCCACTTGCGACAATTGTTTTTAAATACATCTAAATCACCTTTTATTTTTCATACATTACTAATTATACTATATAAAATAAGGATTGGCAACAAAAAAACTATAGAAAATTCTATAGTTTTATTCACTATATAATTGATTTATGGAATGCCAATAACTGTTATATATAATTGAAGAATTCCCATATAAGTTTGCCAATGATTGTAATTGTTGGCATCAACACTTAATGTAGCATCCTTTTTTACATCAGTAAATATTTTAACTGGTGGATTTTGCCCATTAAGAATATATTCATTTTTATATCCGTTTGTCGACATTGTAGCAGTAGTAGTACACATAGCTTCAACGCCAGAGTAACCACCAACAGCCACTGATCCGGTGACTATTACATATGAATAATCTTTACTAAACGTAATATTTTTTGTATTACCCAAATAAATTAATTCAGCATTAGAAGAATCAATCTTACTACCAATTTTAACATATAATTCATCTAAAGCACTTTCTACATTATTAGCATCAAAGCTACTATCACTTGAAGTATATGTTACATCTTTTGAATCTATTAATGTTGCTGCGGACACAATACTACCGCATAATAATATACC
>CAJOJO010000039.1 GCA_905235045.1 uncultured Bacilli bacterium | reverse complement strand
GAACTTGTTATTATGCAAATAATAGTCGTTATAATTATACTTATAATAACATTTATGTATACAAGACAAATTGTTTTAAAACCAATTAATTTATTAATAGGAGATATAAGAAATTATAAATTTGGTAAAAAGCCAAAGAAAAGACATTTAAATACGGAATTTGATATAATTGCAAATGAATTTTCAAATCTAACAAATAGACTAGAAGAAGAAAAAAGAGAACAAACAAGAATTATTGCTAGTATCTCTCACGATATAAAGACACCACTTACTTCAATTATTGGGTATTCTAATTTATTAAAAGATCAAGATTTAAATGAAGAATCAAAAAAATATAATGAAAAGATAAATGAAAAAGCATTAAATATTAAAGAAATTTTATCTACTTTTGATGATTATATATTAAATCAAGAAAAACTTGAACTAAATTCTACACTAATACAAGTAAAAGATATAGTAAATGAATTAAAAAATGATTATAAAATAGAACTAGAAAATAATAATATTTCATTTACAGTAACTACTAAAATACCAGAAGAGTATATAAGTGTTGATGTTTTAAAAATGAAAAGAATTTTTTCTAATATGATTTCAAATAGTGCAAGATATTTGAAAGATGGTGGAAAGATATGTATTGATATTTCTTCATGTGGAGAGTATATTAAATTTATTGTTAAAGATAATGGACCAGGTGTAGATGAAAAGATAATTGATAAAATATTTGACCCATTATTTACAACTGATAATTCAAGGAAGATATCAGGACTTGGTTTATCAATATGTAAAGAATTTATAGAAATGCATGATGGTACAGTAAAAGCTTATAATGATAATGGTTTAACAATAGAATTTTTATTACCAAAATCCCCTGAAGAGAGTAACAATTAAAGGTTACTCGACTTTAACCGATCATTAAATTATTACGAACTGATATTTATATTTCCCCGTGGAGATAGGCCGAGACACCTATCACTTTTTGTTTTATAAGGGCTTCTCGTGACTTTTGGTTTTTCTAGATACCAAATAGATACTAAAATTGTGGCTTTAATATTTATTTGTTTGCTACAACTAAGTTTGAACTAATTTATTATAATTTAATATCTATCTCATCTTCTGTCTCACTTCTGTATCATTTTCTGTCTCACTTCTGTCTCTTTTTTTTGATATTAGTAAAATTAAAGTGTATAATATATATAGGAGTTGAATAGAATATGTTTGATAAAGTTGAAGATGCAAGAACTGAATTTAAAGAAATATTAAATGACAAGTTAGAAAAAGAAATAGTAGGTTTTTTAAATACAAATGGTGGTAATTTATATATTGGTATAAATAACTATTCTCAAGTTATTGGCATAAAAGAAAATATAGACAAAATTCAATTAGAGATAAAAGACAGATTAAAAAATAATATATTACCAAGTACACTAGGTTTATTTGATATTGAAATAGAAAATATTGATGGCAAAAAAATTATTCATATATTAGTAGCAGGAGGTATAGAAAGGCCTTATTACGTAAAGAAAAAAGGAATGACTCCAGAAGGATGCTTTATAAGAATTGGTAGTTCTACAGAAAAAATGAGTGAAGAACAAATTAGACATTTATATTCTAATAGAACTAGAAACTCTATTAGAAATATTGTATCGCCAATACAACAATTAACTTTTTCTCAATTAAAAATTTATTATGAAGAAAATGGATATACGATAAATGATAATTTTCTAAAACAATTAGATTTTATAATGGAGAATGGAAAATATAATTATTTAGCATATCTTTTATCAGATAATAACAATGTATCTATTAAAGTAGCAACTTATTCAGGAAGTGATGCATATGATTTAATAGAAAATGAAGAATATGGTTTTTGCTCTTTAATAAAGTCAACTAAAAAAGTTATTGACAAATTTGATCTTATTAATAAAACATTTTCAAAAATAACAGGCGCAGAAAGAAAAGAATTAAAAATGTTCGATAAAGTAGCAGTTAGAGAAGCAATAGTCAATGCAATTGTTCATAATAAATGGGAATTAGAAAACCCTCCAAAATTTGAAATATTTAGTGACCATATTTCTATTACATCAACAGGAGGATTACCAAGTGAAGTAACTAAAGAAGAATTTTTGATGGGATATTCATTTCCTAGAAATCCTGAGCTAATGAGAGTTTTTAAGGATTTAGATTTAGTTGAACAATTAGGTACAGGAATAATAAGAATTTTAAGAGTATATGATAAAGATGTATATGAATTTACTCCTAATTTTATAAGAGTAAACTTCAAATTTAATGAATATAATAATTTAATAGGTAATAACACTATTAAAAATAATGATTTAAATGAAACTCAAAATAAAGTATTACAATTAATAAAAGAAAATAATAGAATAACCCAAAAAGAAATGATGGATAATTTAAATGTTGCTAGAGCAACTATTACTAGGACTATAAGCTATTTAAAAGAAAATGGATATATTGATAGAATTGGATCTGATCGAGATGGTTATTGGCAATTATTAAAATAAATTTCCAGATACCAAATTCTAGATACTAAATGCAAAAAATAATGTTATTTTTATAAACTTTAGTAAATTTAAGAAAATGAAAAAGCCTTATTTAACAGATTATTAAAAATTGTTACGAACTGATATTAAGATTTTTTAAAGAAGACCTTGCATTAAATGAAAAAATATAGTAAAAATATTATTAGGGATTATTAATAGATTAATAAAATTTAAATTTTACATTTAAGTATGTAATTAACTAGAGAAGGAAAAGATTATGAAGAAGAAGAAATTTGGAAGACATAAAGAAGATAGAATATGGATTAATAAATATAAAGAGGGAGTAAGAGCAAATCTTGAATATCCAGATAACAGTATAGCAGATGCTTTAATATCTGTAGCACAGAAATATCCTGAATATTATGCTTATGAATATTTTGGTAAAAAGGTAACATTTAGACAATTTATAGAACAAATAAAAACAGTTTCAAAGTGCTTAAAAAATTATGGAGTAGAAAAAGATGATATAGTAACAATATGTATGCCAACAATGCCAGAAGCTATATGCGCAGTTTATGCAGTAAATTTAATTGGCGCAGTATCAAATATGGTTCATCCTTTATCTAGTGAGGAAGAAATAAAAGATTGCATTAATAAAACAAATTCTAAAATTTTAATTACCTTAGATATGACAGTAGAAAAAGTTTTAAATATAAAGCAAGGCACTAAATTGCAAAAAATAATTGTGGCTAATCCAGATTCCTCATTACCACCTTTAAAGCATTATTTATATAAAATTACAAATTATAAGAAAAAAGTAAAAATGCCTAAAAATGATGAAGATATTGTATTATGGAGTAAATTCATAAATAGTGCTTCTGATTATATCGGTGAATATTATGAACATAAAAAATCATCTGATTTAGCAGTAATTCTTTATAGTGGTGGAACTACAGGAACCCCAAAAGGAATTATGCTATCTAACCTAAATATAAATGCACTAGCTTTAGAAGCACATGA
The DNA here is from genome assembly GCA_905235045.1 of uncultured Bacilli bacterium. GTDB lineage: Bacteria > Bacillota_I > Bacilli_A > RF39 > UBA660 > CAJOJO01. The sequence continues at coordinate 1,747 of CAJOJO010000039.1, read as the reverse complement.
AATGATTGATCAAACGATACCTGGCAACTCTGTATTATCAGCTCTTCCAATATTTCATGGTTTTGGTTTAGCGGTATCAATTCATGCACCACTTTTATGTGGAATGAAGTGTATATTATTGCCAAAGTTCAATGCTAAAAAATTCGGTGATATTATAAAAAAGACAAAGCCTAATTTTTTAGTAGGTGTTCCAACTTTATATGAGGCACTATTAAAACAAAAATTAAAGAAAAATGATTTAAAATGTGTTGAAGCTGTTATAAGTGGTGGAGATATATTAACTCCAGAACTTAAGAAAAAAGTAGATAATTACTTACATGAACATGGTTCAAATGCAACAATAAGGCCAGGGTATGGCTTAACAGAAGCAACCGCAGCAACTTGTTTAACTAATGAAAATGAATTTACTGTAGAAGGATGTATAGGTGTACCTTTCCCAGATACATATTTTAAAATAGTTAAGATAGATACTCATGAAGATGCTATGATTAATGAAGATGGGGAAATATGTATTAGTGGACCAACAATTATGCTTGGGTATTTAAATGATGAGATAGAAACTAATAATGCATTAAGATATCATGATGATGGTAAAATTTGGCTTCATACTGGAGATGTTGGTTGTATGCTAGAAGATGGAACTATTGTATTTAAACAAAGAATTAAAAGAATTATAGTTTCAAGTGGTTATAATATATATCCATCATATATAGAAAATATTATATGTAGTCATAAAGATGTTTTAACTTGTACAGTAATTGGAGTTCCTCATCCATATAAGGGACAGGTTGCTAAAGCATATATTGTTCTAAAAGATGGTAAAGAAGAATCAGGTAAAATCAGAAAAGAAATTCAAGAACTATGTAAGAAAAATATTAGTAAGTATTCATTACCTACTGAATATGAATTTAGAAAAAAATTACCAACAACGGTAGTTGGAAAAGTTTCGTACAAAGAACTAGAGAAAGAAAATAAAAACAATTAAATTGTAAATGGGTAGCTTAAAGTTATCCTTTTATATTGCAAAGTTTAGAAAGTAATATTAATAATTTTTAATAAATTTATAAGAAAATAATAATTTTAATTTATTACAATTATTAAGAGGTGGAAAAAATGGAAATTAAAATAATTGGTAAAAACTCTAGTAATAGAACAAAAATTATGAAAAATATTGAAAAGGCATTATCTAATAATAATGAAAATATAGAAATAACTTTGTTAGAGGATGAAAAGAATTTTAAAAAGTATAATATTAGTAACACTCCTGCACTTGTAATTAATGAAAAAGTAATTAGTCAAGGAAAAGTGTTAACTGAAAAAGAAGTAAGAAATTATATTAGAGTACTTAGTTAGGAAGTGATAATATGGAGTATTATTTTATATCTTATAGTTTAACAATTGTTGCATTCTTATTAACCACATTAGCACAAATTTTTATTACAACTACGTATAAAAAATATAGTAATGTTAAGAATGAAAGAAATATGTCTGGAGCTGAAGCCGCTCGTGAGTTATTAAATAAAAATGGCTTAGGTGATGTTAAAGTAGTTGAAGTAAGTGGATATTTAACAGACCATTATGACCCAGTGAAAAAAGAAGTTAGATTATCTAAAAATAATTATAGTGGGACTTCTATATCAAGTGTAAGTGCGATGGATTTTTGGGCAACTACTGAACATAAACTCAATTATAAATCTAAAAATCATACTCCTGAGTATAAGAAAAAATGGATAGATACAGCAAAAAA
>CAJOJO010000038.1 GCA_905235045.1 uncultured Bacilli bacterium | reverse complement strand
GTAAAGTATACAGACTTTATATGTATCCTATGGATTTTGAAGAATTTTTATTAGCTTTTAATCAAAAAGGTTTAATTGATTATATCAAAGAATGCTTTGAAACTAATAAATCTATGGGGGTAATTCATGATAAAGCATTAGACTATTATAAAAAATATTTGATTACTGGTGGAATGCCTGAATCAGTAAAGAATATGGTTGAGTGCGAAAGTGATTACATTAAATATGATACTAATATTTTATCAACTATTATTAATGACTATAATGATGATATGAATAGACATGTTGATAGTTCAAGTGAGACATTAAAAATCAGCAATATTTATAATTCTTTATATTCTCAATTAATGAATGTTTCAAAAAAATTTCAATTTTCAAAAGTTGAAAAAGGTGGTAGGTTAAGGACTCACCAAATCCCGTTAGTTTGGCTAGAAAATAGTAATATGGTTCAAATTTGTAAATGTGTAAAAATTCCAGAAAAGCCACTTAAGGGTTTTATTAATGAAGAAATATTTAAAGTATATTATTCTGATGTTGGAATTCTTAACAATTTAGTTGGTATTACAATAAAAGACATAATTAATGATGATATTAAAATATATAAAGGAGTAATTACTGAAAATTATGTTGCTAATCAACTTAAAAGTTCTGGTTTAGATTTATTGTATTGGAAAGGAAGTAGAGATGCGGAAGTGGACTTTTTAATCAGCACAAGTGAAGATGGAGTTATTCCAATTGAAGTGAAAGCTGACGATAACACTCAGTCAAAGAGTTTAAAAGTTTATGATGAACTATATAATCCAAAGTATATGATAAGAATAAGCACTAAAGATTTTGGATATAATCCTGAAACTAGAATAAAATCTGTTCCATTATATGCTGTATTTTTAATAAATACTTTAAATAAATAAATATTTTGGTATAGTAATGAAAGGAAGTGTAACATGAAGTATTTTAATTTTAACGATTTCGTATATATTAAACCTACAGAAGAAGGATTTAAAATATTAAAGGATAATTACAATAAAATTATGGGAGATATGGCTAAAATATATAAATATGAAGAACCAAAGGTTGATGAAAATGGATATATTGAAATGCAACTATGGCAAGTTATGCAAAACTTTGGAGAATATATGTATAACGGCAATATGAATCTTCCATTTGAAAGTATGATAGGTATCCCTGAAGAATGTTTAAAAGATAAAAAAAATAATAAAAGTAAAAAATTAAAGATATAGTGTAACCTTTATCAACACATATGATACGATTTTTCTTGTAAAAATCGTTTTTTTGTTGTAAAATCAATAAGGTCTTAAAAAAGAGGGGATATTTATGGAAAAAATTATAAATATAGCGTGTGTTGCGCATGTTGATGTTGGTAAAAGTACACTTGTCGATGCACTTTTAAATCAATCAGGAGTTTTTAGAGAAAATGAAGTAGTAAATGATTGCGTTATGGATAGTAATGATTTAGAGCGTGAAAGAGGTATTACAATTTATTCTAAAAACTGTTCAATAAAATACAAGGACTATAAAATTAATATAGTAGATACACCAGGACATGCAGATTTTGGTGGAGAAGTTGAGAGAATTATTAAAACAGTAGATACTGTAATATTACTTGTTGATTCAAAAGAAGGTCCAATGCCACAAACTAGATTTGTTCTTGATATAGCATTAAGAAATGGAATAAAGCCAATTTTATTTATCAATAAGATAGATAAAAAAGATGCTAGAATAGATGAAGTTGTAAATATGACTTTTGATTTATTTTGTGAACTTAATGCAAATGATGAACAACTTGATTTTCCAATAATTTATGGTATTGCAAAAGAAGGAATTGCAAGATATGAAGTAGATGATGATAATAATGATATAATACCACTTCTAGAAACAATAATTTCTAGAAATAAGCCTTATGAAGGAAATGAAAATGATCCTTTACAACTTCAAATATCATCACTTGAATACGATGATTATTTAGGAAGACTTGGTGTTGGTAGAATAACAAAAGGTGTTCTTAAAACTAATCAAATAGTAACTGTATCTAAAAATAATAAAGAATTGGTTCAAAATAAAATAGTTAAAATATTTGTTAACGAAGGAATACATAAGAAAGAAGTAAATGAAGCATACTATGGAGATATTGTAATAGTTGCACTTAAAGATAAAGTATCTATTGGAGACACAATATGTTCTAAAGATGATGTAAATCCATTAGAACCTATAATTGTTGAAAAACCAACTATATCTATGAATTTCTTAGTAAATACTTCTCCATTTGCTGGTAAAAGTGGTAAATTTTTAACTAATAGACATATAAAAGATAGACTTGATAGAGAACTTGAAACTAATGTAGGTCTTGAAGTAGAAGCATTGAATGTCGCTGATGGTTTTAAAGTGTCTGGCCGTGGTGAACTTCATTTGTCAATTATTATTGAAAAAATGAGAAGAGAAGGATATGAACTTATGATTTCTCAACCACAAGTATTAATGAAAGAAGAAAATGGGGTTAAGTTAGAACCTTTTGAAAATGTAATGATTAGCACACCAGATGAATATTCTGGAACAATAATAAATGAACTTAGCGAAAGAAAAGGAATATTAAAATCTATAAAGAGTGAAAATGGCTATTCAGAATTAAACTTTTTAGCACCTACTAGAGCCTTAATTGGATATAGAACAACTTTTATCAATAGTACAAAAGGTGAGGGCATAATGGTAAGATCTTTTGATAGTTATATGCCTTATGCTGGAAATATTCAAAAGAGAAAAAATGGTGTTCTAGTTTCTATGGAAACAGGTAAAACAATGGCTTATTCATTATACAATTTAAGTGATAGAGGTCAAATGATAGTAGATGCTGCGACTGATGTTTATAAAGGACAAATTATTGGAATATGCAATAGAGATAATGATTTAAATGTAAACCCTTGTAAAAATAAGAATTTAACTAATACAAGAAGTTCTAGTTCAGATGAAGCTCTAGTATTAGTCGCACCAAAAGTATTTACATTAGAAGAAGCACTTGAATTTATAGCTGATGATGAGTATGTAGAAGTAACTCCTGATGCTATTAGACTTAGAAAAAAGATTCTTGATGATAAAGAAAGATTTAAGGCACAAGGTAAAAATTTATAATTGCCATAAATTGGTTAATTAAATATATATTAAAAAGATAAGAATATAAATATGAGGAAATTATTTTTAAAAATTCTTGTATTTTTCTTATCTTTTTTGTTCTTTAATACTAGTTATTATGGAACAGATGAAGTAAATATTGACTTAAATACTGAAAATAAGCAGGATGTTTTTAATTTAAAGTTTGATAATGTTAATGTCAAAAACATCAAAAATATATTAGAAGAAACAAATGCGAAAATATTAAAAATAATTCCTAAAGATAAAATATATACTACTAAAGATATTGTAGTAGATGATGAGGATATAGATAAAATTATAGAAACTGCTATTAATATTTATGAAAATTTACTTCTTAAAAACGGTTATGAAAATGAAAGCGTTTATGTAAGTTTAAATGGATTTGAAATATCAAATTTAATAGTAGAATGTAATAATAATGATTTAATAAAAATAGGAGAAAAAATAAGTTATAAATTAGTATGAAACAAAAAGTAAATCTATTTATTTTATTTAGTACTATTGCAAGCTCATTTACTACAATATTTATACCTTTCATTTTACTTAAGAAAGGATACTTCATAAAAGAAATACTTCTGTTTTTCATATTAGTATATTTTTATTCAATACTTAATCTACTCGTTATAAAACAAATTAAGAGTATTAAGATTTATTATATTTATCCAATTTCATTTTTATTATTTATTATTTTTTTATATAAAATAAATAATTATTTTTTATTTTCTTTAACAGTATATCTTTATTCTTTATATATGTCTTTATATTTTAGTTTTAGAAATATATTATCTATTGAAAATATAAAATATAAAGATAAAACTAAAACTAAAACATCAATATACGTAGTGTTTAATTTAATAGGTCTAATTATTGGAACATTAATTGGATATTTTAATGTTTTCAGTAATAAAACATCACTTGTAATATCTAGTTTTATTTTTATGTTACTATCAGCTTTAGTGGTTATAAAAAAATATAATTTTTCTTATAACAAAGTACATAAATTTAAAACAAATACGATATTATTTTTGTTTTTTGATCAACTTAAATATACAATAATTACATTTTCATCTTTATATATTTATACTAGTATAAATTCTAAAATAAAATATATTGTTTTAGTAAATATACTTTCTTATGTGTCAAGTATCATATTTATATTAATTAAAAAATCAAAAACAATAAATTACTATAGAGTAGTTATATTGTTATCTATATTATTTATTATAAAATTTAATACTGATAGTAAGAATCTTTTATTAGTAATTGTTTTTTTTGAAGGAATATGTAGATATGTACTTGAAAATATAACACTAAAGAAAATATATAAAGACTGTTTTAAAAAATGCTTGGTAGAATATAGTGTACTTGTTGAATTGGTAAAGAATATATTTAGATTTTTAATTATGATAATATTTTATTTATTAAATTTTAATTTGTATCAAATACTTATAATATCTAGTGTTCTTTTAGCTTTTACTATTTTTATAAAATATGACAATATATGAGATATTTAATATTTAAAAAATTGTAATGTTAACAATATATAAACTTATTATTTGAAAACACTTTCCTTTTTGACTGAAAAGTGCTAGGATATAACGTAAAATTAAGTTTGATAGAAAAAGAACTGTTTAGTGATAATCATATAGATGGGGGTTTATTTATGAATTTTAATGATGTAGAATTAACTTTACTTTCTGAAGAAGAAATTTGGGGAGTTAATGGTGGCAGACAATTAGATGTATTAAAAAAATATGGCACTATTGCTGCTATTACTGATTTAGTTGTATTAACAGGTGGTTATTGTGAAGATAGTAGAACTTATACAGCACCTGATGACAACTCTTTAAAAGGAAGAACAGGTTGGTTTTATACTAGATCTTCCGATGGCGATGGGGATGTTCGTGGCGTTAACACTGATGGTTCCAGGTATGACGCCTATCGTTACAGACGCTATGGCGCCGTCCGCCCAGCTTTGCTATCATTTAGCATATTCTCACGAATCTCCCCAAACAGAATGAGGGGATATAATGGAACAGAAGAAGTTGAATATAGTGAGTATCCACAATATGCTGCTGATTCAAGAATGCAAAGTATATTAGAATCAGAATATAATAGAGGAATGAATAAAACAGGAAGAAGTTATACTTTTGATTCA
>CAJOJO010000037.1 GCA_905235045.1 uncultured Bacilli bacterium | reverse complement strand
GAAAACATTTGGACACACTGATGATTCTGTTACTTTTTATTTTAAAGATAATAATGTTATGTTTACTGGTGATTTTTTATTCAAAGAAAGTATTGGAAGATATGATTTTGAAAATAGTAGTATACAAGAAATGAAGCAAAGTATAAAATATATAAAAACCTTTAATGAAAATATAATAATATATCCAGGTCATGGGGATAAAAGTACATTAAAACATGAATTTAATCATAATTATTACTTAAATGAGGAGTTTTTATGTTAGCTGGTGTAATAATAGAATATAAATTAAAAAGTGATTTAGTTTTTGATTATTTAGTACCAGATAAATTTAAAGATAAAATTAAAGTTGGTTCTAAAGTAATTGTTGAAGTTCAGAATAATAAGGTTGAAGGTTTTGTTTTATATTTTAAAAATGATATAGAAGATAATATTAATTATAAAAGTATTATAGAGATTAGAAATGAAGATTTTTATTTAAATGAAGAATTAATAGAATTAGGTAAATTTGTAAGTAGTAAATATATGTGTTCTAAAATAGTAGCATATCAGTCTTTTTTACCTAAAGGATTTAAAGCATCATATAAAAATAAAGTAAACAGAAAAGTAATAAATTATATTAAATTAAATGAAGATATTGATATAGATGAATATATAGAAAAAAATAAAAGAAGAAAAAAAGAAATAGAATTAATTAATATTTTAAGAGAAAAAAAAGAAGTATTAAAAAAAGATTATGCTTGTCAAAGTTTAAATAATTTAATTAAGAATAATGTTGTATTAGTGACTGAAAGAACTGTTAATAGAGATGTTAATTATATTAAAGAAAAAGATAAGCAAATAAATTTAAATGAAGAACAGTTAAATGCTTATAATAGTATTTTAAATAGTAAAGATAAAGTATCATTATTATATGGTGTTACTGGTAGTGGTAAGACAGAAGTATATATTAAATTAATTCATAATGTTTTAAGTAGAAATAAAACTGCGATTATGTTAGTACCAGAGATTAGTTTAACACCACAGATAGTTTCAAGATTTAAATCAGAGTTTACTGAGGATGTTGCGATTATTCATTCTGGTTTATCTACAGGTGAAAAATATGATGAATATTATAAGATATTTAAAGGTGAGGTAAAAGTTGTAATAGGAGCTAGAAGTGCAATATTTTCTCCACTTAAAAATATTGGAATTATTATAATTGATGAATGTCAAAGTACTAGTTATAAACAAGATAATAACCCAAAATATAATGCTATTGACATAGCGATAGAAAGAAGTAAATATCATGACTCTCTTTGTGTTTTAGGAAGTGCTACTCCTACTTTAGAACAGTATGCTAGAGGTATAAAAGGAGTATATAATTTGGTTAAAATTAAGAATAGAGTTAATCAAATGAAATCAAGTATAAAACTCGTTGATATGAATGATGAGATAAGAAGAAGAAATTTTACTATAAGTAGTGTTTTAGATTCTAAAATAAAAAATTGTTTAGAAAATAATAATCAAGTAATTCTTTTGTTAAATAGACGCGGATATTCAACTTTTATAAGTTGTATGAATTGTGGATTTGTTTATAAGTGTCCTGATTGTGATATAGCGCTTACTTATCATAAAAGTAGTAATAATTTAAGATGTCATTATTGTGGTTATGTTACGAAAATGTCAAACTTTTGCCCAAATTGTAAGGAAGAGTCAATAAAAGATTTAGGAATGGGAACTGAAAAGTTAGAAAGTATTATATGTGAAAAATATCCTAAAGCAAAAGTTGTAAGACTTGATACAGATATTGCAAGTAAAAAAGGTGCATTAGAAAGAATAATTTCCGATTTTAAGAATCATAAATATGATATTTTAATTGGTACTCAAATGGTATCAAAAGGTCTTAATTTTCCAGATGTGACTTTAGTAGGCATTGTTAATGCCGATATGACATTAAATATTCCTGATTATAGAAGCAGTGAAAGAACATTTGAACTTTTGATGCAGACTGCTGGTAGAAGTGGTAGGTTTGATAAAAATGGTGAAGTTATAATTCAAACATTTAATAAAAATCATTATTGTTTTACTAGCTTAATTAAACAAGATTATGAAAGTTTTTTTAATACAGAAATGAGTTTAAGAAAGAAATTATCTTATCCACCATATTTTTATATTACAAGTTTAAAGATAAGTGGTAAAGATTATGAAACAGTTAGTAAAGAAAGTAACAATGTAAAAAAATATTTAGAGAAAAATTTAGATGATAGTTTTATTATAATTGGACCAGCACCAGCAAGAATTTTTATGTTTAATAAGATGTATAATTTTCAAATACTTATTAAATATAAAAAAATAAATAATATGTATGAAGTACTTAATGATTTAAAGTTAAATTTAAGTATTAAAAAATTAGTTTTAGATATTAATATTGAACCTGTTAATTTGATTTAATATAAGATTAGAAAAAATTAAGTTAGAAATAGTTACTGAATAATTTTAATCAGCGAAATACAAAGTGCTTGCTTTTTATCAAAAAAAGTAGTAATTTGATAGTAATTATTTTGAAAGGGGATTTTATATGAATGGTTTTAATATTTTTTTAAAATTTATTAATAAAATAATAGATATGCTAAAAACATGCGTTTTAGATATGCCTATTTTTTCTGACCTTTCAAATAAAATATTAGTAGATGAAGCACAGAATTTCTGTTATAGAAATTAGTGTGCTTTTTTAGTTGGAGGTGTAATATATGAATGAAATAACTTTAAATGATTTATTAAATAATGTTAAATTATATAATGAATCAGGAATAACTTTAATTGAGAAAGCTTATCACTATGCTGAGTCTTTACATGATGGACAATTTAGGCAAAGTGGACAGCCATATATTACACACCCGTTAAATGTTGCGTACATTTTATCTGAAATGCATGCTGATACAGATACGATATGTGCTGGTTTATTACATGATACACTTGAGGATACAGAAATTACTAAGGAAGCTATAGCACAAGATTTTAATATAGATGTTGCTAATTTAGTAGATGGAGTAACAAAAATAAGTAAATTAAACTTTTCTACTAAAACTGATCAAAATATGGCTAATACTAGAAAAATTATTACAGGATTAACATCCGATGTAAGAATAATAATTATAAAACTTGCAGATAGGCTTCATAATATGAGAACATTACAATTTAAATCAGAATTTAAACAAAAAGAAAATTCAATGGAAACTATGGATATATTTGTTCCACTTGCTTATTATATAGGAGCATATAGAATAAAAACTGAATTAGAAGATTTATCATTTCAATATTTATATCCAGATAAGTATAAAAAGATAGAAGATATAAAATTAAAAATAGAAGAAGATAGTAAAAATTGTTTGAAAGAAATGTTAATTACAATTAATGAAATTTTATCTAATGAAAATATTCCAAATGAAATAAAAGTGAGAACAAAAAATATATATGGAATATATAAGAGATTAAATAAAGGTCAGAAAATATCAGATATTCATGATTTATTATCATTAAAAATTATGGTGGATGATATTGCTAATTGTTATCAAACATTAGGATTAATACATCAAGAATATCATCCAATAAATGAGAAATTCAAAGATTATATTTGCAATCCAAAAACAAATATGTATAGAAGTTTACATACAACTGTATTTGGACCTGAGGATAGAATTGTTCAAACGCAAATTCGAACATTCGATATGGATAAAGTTGCATCATTTGGATTATGTGCTTATTGGGATATTGAAAAAGGTAATGCTAGAGATGTGATGCAAGAAGATTTAAAAAATAAATATCAGTTTTTTAAATCATTAGTTGAAATTAATAAAGTATTTGCTGATAATCAAGAATTTGTATGGCAAGTAAAATCTGAACTATTTGCTGATAAAATATACGTTTATACTACTAAAGGCGAAATAATAGAACTTCCAAAAGGTTCAACTGCAATAGATTTTGCATATAAAATTAATTCGGATGTTGGAAATACAATGGTATCAGCAATAGTAAATGATAAAATGGTGGATCCCGATTATATTCTTAATAATAAAGACAGAGTTAGAATTATTACTGATATTATGTCATATGGTCCGAAAGAAGAATGGATAGATGTAGTTCAAACTACAATAGCTAAAAGAAAAATAAAGGAATTTAATAAAAAGTAAAGTGAAAAGCACTTCTTTATCCATAACCTATGCTAACTTTAGGTAGTATGGTTATTTCAATATGAAAAAAATATTAAATATTATGAATAAATTTGATAATTTATTAAAAAAATGATATATTGTCTATAAATAGTTTTTAAAATTTATTAGGCGATTTGAGTGCTAATTTAACCCCTATACAGCAATGACAAAATCGTTTTAATTATGAAGGAGGTTAACTATGGAAAAAAGAGATATTTTTATAGGAGGTGCATGGCCTTATGCAAATTATAACATGCATGTTGGACATGTTGCTGCCTTATTACCAGGAGATATATTAGCAAAATATTATAGAGGAAATGGGGATAATGTTATTTATGTATCAGGATCTGATTGCCATGGTACGCCAATAACAGAAAGAGCTAAAAAAGAAGGAAGAACTCCTGAAGAAATAGCCACATATTATCATAATAATTTCAAAACTACATTTGATAATTTAGGATTTGAATATGATGAATATTCTAATACTATGAGTAAGCACCATATTGCTTATGTAGAAGAACAATTCAAAAAAATGATGGAAAATGGATATATACTTGAAAAAGAGGAATTACAAGATTATTGTGAAAATTGTAAAACATTTTTATCTGATAGAGAAATTGTTGGTATATGTCCTCATTGTGGTGGAAAAAGTACAGGTGATCAATGTGAGATTTGTGGCGATTCATTAGATAGTAGTGAAGTACAAGACAAACATTGTAAATTATGTGGTGAAAAAACAATTTTAAAACCTAATAATCATTTATATTTCCGCTTACCAGAATTTAAAGAAAAATTACAAAAGTTGATAGATGATAATAAATCTACATGGAGAAAAAATGCATTAGGAGAAGCACAAAAATATATTGATATGGGATTAGTAGATCGTGCTGCTACTCGTCAACTTGATTGGGGTGTTCCAGTTCCTGTAAAAGGATATGAAGATAAAAGAATTTATGTGTGGATAGAAGCGGTTTTAGGTTATTTATCAGTAGGGCAAGAAGTTGCAGAAAAAAGAGGCATAAATTTTGATGAATTTATGTCAAATGAAAACGAAAATTTAAAAACATATTATGTACATGGAAAAGATAATATTCCATTCCATACAACAATATATCCAGCTTTAATTATGTCTTTAAAAAATAATTATAGGTTACCTGATTATATAGTATCTTCAGCTTATGTAAATATTAATAATGAAAAGATGAGTAAATCAAAAGGTAATTTAATTACTGCAGATGAGTTATTATCAATGTTTCCTAAAGATACTTTAAGATTTTATTTATCATTTAAAGGTCCAGAAACTAATGATATAAATTGTTCTTTAGAAGATATAGTACAAACACACAATAAATTTTTAGTTGGTATGTTAGGAAATTTCGTTAACAGGAATTTATCATTTATTAACAAAAAATTTGATGGCGTTATTAAAGAAGCTAGTGTTGATGAATCAATAAAAGAAACAACTGCTAAAAGTATTGAGTTAATTGGAATGTATTTTGAAAAAGGTGAAATTAGAAATGCTGTTACTCAGATGTTTGAATATATTGGATTAGCAAATAAATATTATGATAGTAGAGAACCATGGAACCAAGTAAAAAATAATATAGATGATTTCAATGATACTACATATACTTGTACATATATGATTGCCAATATAGCAAACATGATTGCACCAGTAATGCCTGATGGATCAAAGACAATCAAGAAAATGTTAGATTTTCCTGAATATAAATGGGGTGTAACTGAGATTAGTGGTGATTATAAAATTAAAAACTTACAAATTTTATATGATAAACTAGAAGAAATAAACTTAAATTAAATAAAAAATTTAAATAAAAAATGAAATAAAAATAAGAAATGAATACTGGTAATTTATGATTATCAGTATTTATTTTTATAATTGTTTTTTATAAGTTTCAAATTAATAATTTTATCAAAGAATAAAGAATAAAAAAATAATTAAAACATGATTTGATTTAATTTATCATTTATAATACAATAAACAAGAGGGAAGTTATGAAAAAAGATATAAAAGATTTAAAAGTAGTGTTTATGGGAACTCCTGAATTTGCTACTGTAGTATTAAAAAAATTAATTGATAATACAAATGTTGTTTTAGTTGTTGCTCAGCCTGATAAAGAAGTTGGAAGAAAAAGGGAATTAATGCCATCAAGTGTTAAAAAAGTAGCAGTAGAAAATAATATAGATGTTTTTACACCAAATAAAATAAGAAATGAATATGAATATATATTTAAATATGAACCAGATATTATAATAACTTGTGCTTATGGTCAAATAATTCCTAAAGAACTTTTAGATTATCCTAAATATAAATGTGTAAATGTACATGCTAGTTTATTACCACTTTTGAGGGGTGGAGCACCAATTCATAGAGCAATAATAAATGGGTTTAAAGAAACTGGTATAACAATAATGTATATGAATGAAAAAATGGATGAAGGAGATATAATTTCACAAAGTAAGATTAAAATAGAAGAAACTGATAATGTAGGAACTTTACATGATAAATTAGCAGTTTTGGGTAGTGAGTTGTTAATAGAAACTTTGCCTTCAATAATAAATGATGAAATTGAGCCAATAAAACAAGATTCTTCTAAAGCTACTTATGGATATATTATAAAAAGAGAAGATGAACACTTAGACTTTAGCGACACATCAACAAATGTATATAATAAAATTAGAGGATTAAATCCATTCCCTTCTGCTTATATTATTTTAGATGATACTGAGATTAAAGTACTTGATGCATATATAGGAACAAAAACAAGTGAAAAACCTTCAATAATAACAAATGTTTACAAAGATGGATTTTCTGTTTCAACTTTAGATAAAGAAGTAATAATTACTAAAATAAAAGTTTCTGGTAAGAAAGAAATGTTTGCTAGGGATTACATCAATGGAAGGAAAAAAGAGAATTTAATAGGGAAGGAAGTTAAATGAATAAAATAAAAAAATCTGTAGTTGACTATTGTAAAGAAAAAAAAGATTTATTAATAAAACTATTACTTTGTATATTATTTTTTGCTTTTATAATATTATTAACGAGAAATAACAAAAGCAAAATAGAAGAAAGCATTAATAAATTAAATATAAATGTAGGAGAAACTGAGATTACTGAGGTAGAAGAAGATACTTTACAAAGTGAAGAATACTACAATAAATTATTAAATAATTTAGCATTAAATAATTTTGATTTGACTATAAATATTAAGAAAGATAAAGAAACTAAAAAAGTAGCATTATCTAGAGAAAATTTAAATAAAGAAGTATTATATTTAAGAGAAAATAATATTGAGAATTATTATTATAAAAATAATGAAAAATTTTATAAGTATGAAAATGAAAAAATGGTACTATCTGATTATGTTAATGTATTAAAATATGAAATAGATTTATTTTATGATATGAATGATTTAGTAAATTTTTTAAATACTACTAATAGCTTATCGTTAAACTTAAATGAAAAAAATACCTTTTATAAATATAAAGTAAAGTTGAGTGAATTTTTAGATTTATATAATAGTATTAATTCTACTAGTTTTACATTAGAAGAAGACGATATCTCTATTGTATATGTATATTACTATAATGAGATTAGTAAAGTTGTTTTTGATTTTACATCATTTTATAATTATCTTTATCATACTAATTATAAAGATGTTGAATATGAATTTGTATTTTCTAATATTAATAAAATAGATTTAACTGAAATAGATAATTTAATTAATTAATTAATTTGAACTTGTTATGAAATAAAAGAAATTACTTCAAATAAAAGTAATTTTTTTTATATGTATAAATATAATTAAATGAGGAGGGTATATGAAATATATCAAAAAGAATTGGTTTTTTATACTTACAATTTTATCAATAGTAATAGGAACTATACTTGGTCTTGTATTTAAAGAAAAGATAATGTTTATTAAACCTTTTGGTGATTTATTCTTAAATTTATTATATACCATAGTTGTTCCGCTTGTTTTCTTATCTGTTAGTAGTAGTATAGCAAATATGAAAAGTCTTAAAAGTGTAGGTAAAATATTAAAAACTAGTTTAATAGTATTTGTAAGTACAAGTTTAATAGCTGCGGTATTTATGCTTATAGTTTTGTTAATATTTAATCCAGTTACTAACAATATTATACTTGAAAGTACAACGGTAGAAGAAGCAAGTTTATTATCTGTTATTGTTAATGCAATTAGCGTAAATGATTTTTCACAATTATTAACAAGAAGTCACATACTTCCAATTATAATTTTTGCGGTAGCACTTGGAATAGGTGTTAATAAAGTAGAAAAAGATGGTGATAAAGTAATTGCAACAACACTTTCTAAACTTACTAAAGTAATGATGTTAATAATTAAGTGGATTATGTATTATGCTCCAATTGGTTAATGGCTTACTTTGCTACATTAGTGGCAGAATTTGGACCAGAAATTATGGGTAGTTATGCAAAATGTATTTTAGTTTATTTCTTTGCTTGCGTACTTTATTTCTTAATTTTTTATACAATTTATGCTTATAAAGCTGGAGGTACTAAAGGAGTCTCAGCATTTTATAAAAATATTTTAAATTCTGTATTAGTTTCTTTTGGTACTCAAAGTTCACTTGCAACACTTCCTTCAAATGTTAGTACTGCGAAAAAATTAAAAATTGATAAAGAAGTGAGAGATTTTGTTTTACCACTTGGTTCAACTATACATATGGAAGGTAGTAGTATGTCTACTGTGCTTAAAATCTTCTTCTTACTTGGATTATTTAATGGTGGAATAAGTGGAATTGGTTCAATAATAGGAATTCTTTTAATGTCAGTTTTATGTGGCGTTGTAATGGCTGGTATACCTGGTGGTGGAATGGTCGCAGAATTATTAATAGTTAGTGTATATAATTTTCCATCCGCAGCTTTCATGGTAATCGCAACAATCGCATGGCTAATTGATCCGCCTGCAACTACAATAAACGCAGTTGGTGATGTTGCTTCACTTATGCTAATAGATAGTAAACTGAAAAAAGAATATTAATTCACAATTTATAATTTACCGCATAATTTATTGTTAGGAGGGCATATGACTAATTTTAAAGAAATTGTTACTAAAGCGGTAATTGGAAAAGGTAAAAAAATATTTAAAAACAAATATGAATTAATAACGGAAGATAAAGTTGATACTGTACTTGGTTGTTGGGTAATAAATCATAATATGACAGGTATAAACAATAATGGTAGTGTATTAATAAGAGGGAACTATGATGTTAATATCTGGTATAGTTATGATAATAATACTAAAACTAAAGTAGCTATTAAAAATATTAGTTATGAAGAACTTGTTAATGTTAAATTGAAAGAAGAAAGCACTTTAACAGATTCTTCAGAAATACTTATAAAAAGTTTGAGAAACCCAACTTGTACAGATGCTAGTAATGAAAATAATAAAATTTCATTTGAAATAGAAAAAGAATTAGGCATAGAAATAATAGGTGATACAAAAGTAAAAATTGCTATGCTATTTTAAATGATGATGACGATTATGAATTAATAGATGATATAACTGAAGAAAAACTAAATTCTATTGATAACATAGATAGTGAAATAACAGAAAACTATATAACAGAAAAAGAATAGTATTATATTAATTAAAAAGAGTTAAAAGGAATAATAAATATATGAATAATAAATATTATTTCTTTTTTTATATAGTTTCAATATTTTCAAACAAGATAAGATTTAATCATAAAATCATTGCCATTATTCTTTCTAATAGACATTTTTTTCTTGATAATACGTATATTTTGTGTTATATTTACATCATAGGAGAGTGGAATTAATGAAGAATAGACCTGTTAATAAGATTATTATTTTTTTACTTTTATTTGTTGTTCAACTTGTTGATGTAAATGCTGAAGCTAGGACTTTAAAAACAGATGGAATTTTAATTGAAGAGAGTATGTTAAAACCTATTGAAATTAATACAACAGAAGCAGACTATGGTAGAATAACAACAGAAGCTCAAGATGTAAATGTTGGAGATGTGTATACAGTTTATTATAATAACGCATTTACTTATAATAAAAAATCGATAAGTATTAAAATAGAATTTGAATTATTACAGAAAAGTTCTGATGAATTGGCTAATACAATAAAGAAGCTAAATAGTGGCTTGATTCAATTATATGCTAGATCAGGAGAAGGAGATCCATGTTCTAAATTTAGAGTAAGTTATACATTTTATGAAGATGACAACTATACAAAAGAAATTAATGATAATACTATTTTATTTTTGGGAATATTTGATCCTGATTTTGGAAATTATTATTTTGATACTACAGGTAAAACATTTTATTATACACGAGGCGAAACACTAGAGCACGATGGTACTTATTCTTTTGATGAATTTTATGAAATAAAGGATACTGGTTTATATAGAACAGTGGATGATGGAGTAAGAGTACAATTTTCTGACCCACAAGGCATTATTGCATTCCCCGTAAAAGGAAGTTCATTTGAGTTTGCATTTGATGATAGAAAAAATGGCGCTGAAGCAATTGAAATACCATTAATATATTCCGCTGAGTTTAATATAAATTATGTTTTAAATGGAGGTGTAAATGATTCAGATAATCCTGATTCTTACATTTATGGAAGTGATATAGATATATTACCTCCAACAAGAGAAGGATACAGATTTTTAGGCTGGGAAGAAGGAAATAAAATAAATCCAACTGATTTTGGAGATAAAACATTTACTGCAAAGTGGGAAAGGCTTACTTACAATATAAAAACTGAAGTAATAAATGGAACAATAGACCCATCAGTAGTAGTAGAATATGAAAATAATATAACTATAAATTATAAACCAACTACAGGGTATGTATTAAAAAGCATAAAAGTAGATGGAAAATCTGTAGACATAAAAAATAATAAAAGTAGTTATACATTTGAAAAAGTAAAAGAAAACCATGAAATACTAGTAGAATATGAATTTGAAAATCCACAAACTGGCACGTTACGAACAGTAATTAAATTAGGATTATCTATAGGAATCATTGGTGTAATAATTCTTGCTAAATCGTTACATTTAATTTAACAAAAAGAATTAGTAATTTAAAAAAGCGAATAATTATTTATTAATCGCTTTTTATATTGTATAATAATTAAAAGAGGTTGAGCATAGTGAAAGAAATAGATTTAGTTATTAACAAAAT
>CAJOJO010000036.1 GCA_905235045.1 uncultured Bacilli bacterium | reverse complement strand
CAATTGGAACAGAAGCATCAATAATATTAGGAATAACCATCATTATCTTTTTAATTTCTTCTTCTAAAGTTACTTGTTTTTCTTCTAATTCCGGTATTTTATTATTATATTCAGCTATTTCGGTTTTAATTGCTTCTGCTTCATCCTTTTTGCCTTCTCGCATTAATAAACCTATTTCACTACTTTTTTTATTTTTTAAAGCTTTAATTTCATCAAGCTCTTGTTTAACCTTACGGAAATTTGTATCTAATTCATATACCTTATCTACTAATTCTAATTTTTCATTTTGAAATTTTTTCTTAATGTTTTCTTTTACTAAATCCTTATTTTCTCTTATTAATTTAATATCAATCATCTTTCATTTCCTCCTTTTATATTTTCCATTTCTAATTCTTTCATTCTTTTTAGAATTTCTTCTACACGTTTATTTATTTCTTCTTTATTAATATTAACTTCAGTTTTTAGTTTAACCCTTAATTCAAATAATTCTTGTCTTAAAAGATCATATTCACTATTTATTCCTTTTTTCATGTTTTCCTCCAAAAAAAAGACCATAGTTAGGAGTGTATAAACACGGTACCATCCTATTTGGTCTTAATTAATTTAACGAGTTTCCCCGGAAATATTTTGTATTTCACTTAGAAGGAGATTCATAAAAGATTATTGTTTATTCGCACCAACCATAAACTCTCTTTAAAATAATTACTTTTATTACTAGTCTTCATCAACGTTTTCTATAATATATTTTATCATTAACTATTTAATTATTCAATAGTTTTTCTAATTCTTCTAGTTTTTCACCTTTAAGTAAGCGACATTTCTTATATGCTTCTTTATCTTTTGTTAAAGCTTCAGCCATACCACTACATCCAGCATAACCACAGGTACCACAATTATAACCTGGTAAATACTCTAAAAATATTTCTACTGGTGTTTTTTTACTTGTTTTTTGATCTAATATAACTAGTATAATACTTAAGACTAAAGCCAAAATAGTCATTATTACAATTCCAATCATAATTCACCTCGACAGCGATTACAGTTTTCACAATTTTTTGTATTTTTTCTTTTATAAAGAAAAATAGTAAAAAGAAATAATAACCCTAATACTATGTATGCTATCATATAACCACCCTCATAAATAGTAATGCCATAATACCAGCGGTTATTAAAGCAATAGGTGCACCTTTAAATGATTCAGGAATTGGTTTATTATTTAAATATTCTCTTATACTAGCAAATAAATAAATTACTAAAGTAAATCCAATACTACTACCAATACTAAAAATCAGCATTTCTATAAAATTATAATCATTACTTATATTTAGTAAAGTAATTCCTAGTACTGCACAATTAGTAGTGATTAAAGGTAAATAAATTCCAAAAGCTTTATATAAGTTTTTATTATATTTTTTAATAATTATTTCTAACATTTGAACTAATGATGCAATTACTAAAATAAACATTAGTGTTTTTAAATATGTAGTTTCTGTTGGTACTAATAAATATTTATATAATAAGTAAGTTATAATACTTGATAAAGTAACAACAATAGTTACTGATATACCCATTTTATAAGCTGTTTCTTCTTTTTTGCTTGTTCCCATAAAAGGACAAATTCCTAAAAACTTAGTTAAAATAATATTCTCGGTAAAAATGCTTGTTACAAATAAATTAATTAGATTCATTTTTTGTACCTACTTTCTTAAATAATGCCATTAATATACCGAGAATTATAAAAGCTCCAGCTGGTGATGAAACAAACGACATGGGAATTAAATTGTTTTTTGGAAAAACATTTACAACTAATTTAAATCCCGTTATTTCACTTAAAGAATCAATTAAAGTTATTGAGTTACTACCAATTATTTCTCTAACTAAAGAAATAGCTAATAATGATATTGTATAACCTAATCCAATACCTAAAGAATCCTTAATGCTGGTTTTTAAATTAGATTTGCTAGCTACTGATAAAACTCTTCCTAAAACAATACAATTAACTACTATCAAAGGTAAATAAATACTTAATGCTTCATATAATGAATGAATATACTTATCTAAAATAATTTCTAATATAGTTACAAAGGTTCCAATAATAACAATGTAAACTGGTATTTTAACATTATCAGGAACTAGTTTTTTTATTATACTAGCAATAATTTCTGAAAATAGTAATACGATTATAACACATAAACCCATTAGAAAAGCATTTTCTACTTTAGTCGTCACTGCTAAAGAAGAACATAATCCTAACATTAGCACAAATATTGGATTATCACTTTTCACTATTTTTAAAATTTGTTTCATATTATCACCTTCATATAATTGTAACTGCTAGATAAATCAAACAAGAACAAATTAGCGCTGTTAGGGTTAGGACTAAAATACTTTTAATATTATTCTTCATATATACCACTATCCTTCATAACATTGATAATTAGTTGCTTTAAGGCTGTACTAGAACGAGTAGCCCCACTTATTGTATCAACATTAGGATCAACCATTAAATCATCTAAATAATTCATATTTATAACTTTATTAATATATTCATCACTAGATTCTAAAACTTCATAAGATATAACTTTGTTTTTCTTTATTTTAATTTCGGCTTTTATTGGACCTCTAAAACTTTTTTGAGTTGCAATATAAGTTGTTACATTATTTTTAGTTGTCTTCGATATTATATTAAAGTTCTCATCATTATTTTTCTTAAATGAATTATTTATAGCAAATATAATACCAATCATACTAATAAAAATAACTAATAAAGATATAATTTTTTTCTTATTATAATTACTATTTCTAACACCTATTTTATCTAAAATAAATACTAACATATTCATAATTAAAATAGATGTTAAAACTCCTTCGGGATATGGAGTTAAGTAACGGAAAGTAACTGTTAATATTCCCAAACATAAGCCATATAATATTTGACCAAAACCAGTTACTGGACTAGTGACTGGATCAGTTGCCATAAATATACTACCAAATAACAATCCACCGCTTAAAACTTGAAAACATGGATACCAAATACCTAACCCATTCATTAAACCAATTATCAAAGTTAAAATAAATACTGTACTAATATAAGTAAGTGGAATTTTAACTTTAATTACTTCTTTTTTAACTAAATAAATTAAACCAATTAAGCATAGTAAACTACATGTTTCACCAGGTGCACCTGGAATAAATCCAAGGAAGAAATTCCATAAGTTACCATATGGTTTAACTAATGTATCATAACTTCCAATAGTGGATGATATATTAGAAAGTGGTGTTGCATGTGATATAGCATCAACTTCATAACTATTTAAATAACCACCATTACTAGTTATAATAGAAGAATAAGCGGTTAAAACAAATAGGCATCCGATTAAAGCTGGATTAAATATGTTATTTCCAAAGCCACCATATAACATTTTCCCAACAATAATTCCTAAAACACATGCTAGTAAAAATATTTCAATAGGTGTATTAAGCGGTAACACTAAAGCTATAAATAAACCCGGAATATAAGAATAATAGCTTTTTTGTTTAGTTATTTTAGTAACTATTAATTCTGTTAAATAAGTTGTTAACATACCTAAAATAACAACAATTAATGGATAGCATAAACCAATTATATCAGTTTTATTTTCCATATATGGAATAATCCCATTTTTATATTCACTAAATAAAACAATAGGTATTAAAGCAATAATAAGTGTATGCATCATTTTATCAGTTTTATTATCTGATCTCATAAATGGTCCCATAATTACCTCCTTTTAGCCTCAATAACTTTGTCTCTTAAATTTATTTTTGAAGGACAAATATAAGAACAAAGTCCGCATTCCATACATTTTTTAGGATTTAATGTTTTTAATTTATCTGGATTATCTAAATTATCTTTTATTAAGACTGGTTCTAATTTAACTGGGCAAACTGCTACACATTTACCACATCTAATACAAGGTAATTCTTTATACCTTTTTTTATTTAAAACTAAAACACAAGTTGTTGTTGGCGTAACATAATCATTTTTATATAGATTACCCATCATTGGACCACCAATTATTACTTCTTTATCTTCTAGGTCAATATTTCTTATTAAATGATAAACTGTTGTTCCTATTTTAACTAAGTAATTGGATGAATCAATATCGCCTGTTACTGTTACCATTCGAGCATCTAGTCTTTTACCTTCTAAAAGTCTTTTAATTGCGTATATTGTTGATACATTATTAACAACAATGTTTTTTTCACTTGGGATTTTATCATATGTAATGTTTAAAACATCTTTAATTAGCTTTCTTTCCCAACCCGCAGGATAAACATTTTTTACTTTTTTAATAGTAATTTTATCCGTTAAATAAGGGGTAAAAAATTCATCAATATCATTATTATTTTCTTTAACAGCAATAACACATTTAGAAATATTATTTATTGTCATTATTTGTTTTAGGCATTCAACTATTTCTTCAGCATGTAATTTAACGATTGTATAATCAGCTGTTAAATATGGTTCACATTCAACGGCATTAACAATTAATGTATCAATATCATTCATGTATTTTTTATAGGTTGGAAATCCAGCACCACCCATACCAACAATTCCACTATCTTTTAACAAACTAATAAATTTCTTTTTATCAATATTTGTTACATCAAATAGTTCTTTTGCTTCACTATGATTATTATCAATTTTAATAATTTTGTCACATTCCGTTACTTTACCAGCTACACTCGATACAATTGATGTACCGTCTTCTTTAGTAGCTAAAATGGTATTCTTTTTTACTTCATCTCCTAAATTAACTAATACTTTATAATTCTCAGGAATAGGAAAATATACATGGTTAGGATGGATTTCTTCAACTTTTGTCATTAAAGATCTTTTTTTATTTGGTTCTAGTTTTAAATTCATAAGTATCACCTATAATAATTATACCTTTTATTAATTTAAAATACAATAAAAAAGACAGTCACTTTGACTATCTTCCTTGACGTTTTGAATTATTAAATTGGCTTTCAGCCATATGAACTAATCTTTTAGTGATTTCACCGCCCACTGATCCATTAGCTCTTGAACTAGTGTTTGGTCCCATAGTAATGCCTAACTCATTAGCAATTTCATATTTCATTTTTTCAATAGATTGTCTAGAAACAGGTGTTTTTCGTGTTCCTTTTTTACTACTCATAGTATTCACCTCCAATACATTTTTATAATGTACGGGAATGAAAAATAAATACCTTTTTTATAGTAATTCTGTATATTCTTTTTGGTTTAAATTATCAATTATTTCAATATTATTTATGCATTCTTCAATTAAAGATTCATAGTCAAATAGTTTTTCGTATTGTAAGCATTTTTCTAATTCAGGATTGATAACTGGATGTTTTGGTAAAAAAATTGTACAACAATCTTCATAAGGTAAAATACTTGTTTCATAGGTTTTTATTTTACCTGCAATTTCAATTATTTCTAGTTTATCCATACAAGCAACTGGCCTTATAACTGGCATATTAGTAACATTATTAATAACAATCATACTAGTCAATGTTTGACTAGCTACTTGACCAATTGATTCACCATTAATAATTACTTTTAAGTTCTTTTTTAAACATACTTTTTCCGCAATACGATACATCATACGTCGCATTATGGTTATAACATAACTTTCTGGAACATTTTTATAAATTGCTTCTTGTAATTTAGTAAATGGAACAACATTTACTTTTATATTACCAGAATAATTATCAATAATACTTGCTAATTTAACGACTTTATTTTTTGCTTCAACACTTGTATGAGGTGGAGACTCAAAATATAAACATTCTAAATCAACGCCTCTTTTTAAGGCTAAGTATCCGGCAACTGGTGAGTCAATTCCTCCACTAAGCATAAGTAATCCTTTGCCTTGTACACCAACTGGATAACCACCAATTCCTTTTATTTCATTAGTATAAATAAATGTTCCTTCTCTACGTATTTCAATATTTAAATATATATCTGGATTATGAACATCTACTTTAAAGTTAGTATTTTTTAATATATAACTACCTATTACATTATTAAATTCCATACTAGGTATTGGAAAGTTTTTATCGGCTCTATTAGTTACTACTTTAAAAGTATTACCGGTTTGTTTTTTCATTATTTCTAATGATTTTTCTTTTATTTTTTCAAAATCATTATTTACTCTATCAGCAACTACTATGCTATGAATACCAAAAACCTTTTCTAAAGATTCTAATATATTATCTAAGTCATTACTCATACATTCAATGTACATACGAACTCTATCTTTAGTAATATTAATATTATAGTTTTCTAATTTTTTAGTAATATTTTTATATAATAAATTAACAAATAAATTACGATT
>CAJOJO010000035.1 GCA_905235045.1 uncultured Bacilli bacterium | reverse complement strand
TCTTCTTGTTTTTCATTTTCTTTTAACTCTTTTTTAGCCATGATTTTCCCTCCTTAAATTCATTTAATATAGAAATTATATCACGAATATCAGTTGTTTGATAGACTTTATTTTTTATTTCATTAGCACTTTTTATACCTTTAAAATACCAATTAATATGATTTCTAATTTCTAGGCAGGCAATCTTTTCACTTTTTAAATCTTTAAGCATATCAAGATGTTTTAAACACATATCTATCCTATCCTCAACTGAAACCTCAATTAGTTCTTCTCCATTTAGCTTATTAATAACATTTTTTATTAACCATGGATTACCTAAAACTCCTCTACCTATCATTACAGCATCACATCCTGTTTCATTTAACATTCTGACTGCATCATCTGGAGTTTTAATATCACCATTACCAATTACAGGTATAGAAACATTTTCTTTTACTTGCTTTATAATATTCCAATCTGCTTTTCCACTATAACCTTGACTTCTTGTTCGAGGATGAACACATATAGCACTTGCACCAGCTTTTTCTATTACTTTAGCAACTTCTACTGCATTAATATGCTTTGAATCCCAACCACTCCTAATTTTAACAGTAACTGGAATAGGCACCGCAGCAACTACCGCAGAAACAATATCATAAATCTTATCTGGATCCTTCAATAAAGCTGACCCTGCTTGAGCTCGAACTGCCACTTTAGGAACCGGACACCCCATATTTATATCAATTATATCAGGATGCATATTTTCATAAATAAACTTTGCAGCCTCAACAAAAGATTCTACATCACAACCAAAAATTTGTTGTGCAAGAGGTCTTTCATCTTCTGTCATTACTAACATATCCAAGGTTTTTTTATTTTGAAAAGTAATGGCTTTATCACTTACCATTTCAGCATATATTAAACCACAACCAAATTCTTTACATATTCTTCTAAATGCAGAATTAGAAACACCAGCCATTGGTGCTAAAACAACAGGATTATCAATTACTATATTTCCAATCTTCCATGAATTCATATATACATCCCCTTTAACCAATGCATAGTATATAACATAATTCAAATAGAAACAAGAAAAAAGATTCCTTTCGGAATCAAGAATACTACTTATTAGATTTTTTTAATAAATCTCTAATTTCTTCAAGTAGAACAATTTCATCTGATTTAGCAGCAGCCTCTTCTTCTTCTTTTTTACCTATAGAAGCAACTTTATTAAATACTTTTAGGATTAAGAATAAAACAAAAGCCATTATGATAAAATTAATTACAGCAGTAATAAAATCACCATATTTAATTACTTGTCCACCATAGATTTTTAAAGTTCCACCAACTTCAGCTCCACCTATACCATTAATTAATGGGTTAATGAAATCATCAGTTAAAGCAGTAACAATACCAGAAAAAGCACCACCAATGATAACACCGACAGCCATATCCATTACATTGCCACGCATAATGAATTCTTTAAATTCTCCAAAAAAACCAGTTCCTTTGTTTTTTAGACTTTCAATTTTTTCCTTATCAGCTATTTTTTTAGCCATTCTCTCTCACTCCTTTAACTAATATTATAAACATTTTAGAAGAAAATTCAATAAAAAAGAACTAGATTAATCATCTAATTCCTTTAACAATTCAGCTTTATTCATTTTAGAATAATTCTTAATACCTTTTTCTTTAGCTATCTCTCTTAATTTAGTAATAGATAAAGATTCCAAATTATCTTCATTTTCTTCAGGCATTTTACCATTTTCTACCAAATAATCAATTTGTTCTTTAGTTAATGTTTCATATTCTAATAATGCTTCAGCAATTAACTTTAATAAATCTCTATTCTTCTTAATAATTTCACGAGCTTTTTTATGACAGTCATCAATAATTTTTCTCATTTCCATATCAATTTCATTTGCAACTTCATTTGAAAAATGTTGAGGTTTATTATAATCTCTTCCTAAGAATACACTTCCAGATTGTTGTTCAAATTGTAATGGTCCTAAATCACTCATACCATATTCAGTAACCATTGCTCTCACAATCTTAGTAGCTTTTTCAAAATCGTTATGAGCACCCGTAGTAATTTCACCAAATACAATCTCTTCAGCAGTTCTTCCACCTAACAATCCAGTAATTTCTTCAAGTAAATCTGTTTTAGTAGAACATAATTTTTCTTCACTAGGAACCATCATGTTATATCCACCAGCAGATCCACGAGGAATAATTGTAACTTTTTGAACATCACTTGCACTTCTAAGTTTCAATCCAATAACAGCATGACCAGCCTCATGATAAGCTACTAAATTACGATCACTTTCACTATATTTATGACTAACTTTAGCAGGTCCCATAAGAACTCTATCAGTAGCTTCATCAATTTCACTCATAGTAATTTCATCTTTGTTTCTACGTACCGCTAGTAAAGCAGCTTCATTAAGTAAGTTTTCAAGATCAGCTCCACTAAATCCTGGAGTACGTTTAGCAAGATTTTTTAAAGTAATTCCATCTGCTAAAATCTTATTTTTAGCATGAACAGCCAAAATTTCTTCACGTCCTTTAACATCAGGTAAATTAACTGTAACTTGTCTATCGAATCTTCCTGGACGAAGTAATGCAGGATCTAAAACATCAGGTCTATTTGTAGCAGCAATAATAATAATTCCTTCATTAGCTCCAAAACCATCCATCTCAGTAAGTAATTGGTTTAATGTTTGTTCTCTTTCATCATGTCCTCCACCTAAACCTGTACCTCTTTGACGACCAACAGCATCAATTTCATCAATAAATATTAAACATGGAGCATTTCTTTTAGCTTGTTGGAACATATCACGAACACGACTTGCACCAACACCAACAAATAATTCAACAAAATCAGATCCACTAATAAAGTAGAAAGGAACATTCGCTTCACCAGCAACTGCCTTAGCAAGTAAAGTTTTACCAGTTCCTGGAGGCCCCATTAATAAAACTCCTTTAGGAATTCTAGCACCTAATTTTTGAAATTTCTTTGGTGCTTTTAAGAAATCAATTAATTCTTTAACTTCTTCCTTCTCTTCTTTTAAACCAGCAACATCTTTAAATGTAACTTGATTATCATCACTATTAAGACGAGCTCTACTCTTACCAAAGTCCATAGAACTTCTATTTCCAGCTAATTGTCTATTAAAGAACCAAAAAGCTAGTCCTATAAGTAATAACATTGGTACAACATTAACAAGTATTAATAATAAAGAAGATGACTCAGGATCTGGTTTAACTGTTAATTTAAACTCTTGTTCATCACTAGCAGCAACAATTTTTTTCATTACTTCTTCACTTAAAGGTAATGTTGATTCAAATTTTTCATTCTCTTTATAACCTTTTAAAGTTCCTTCAGCTTCATAAGTGTAACCACTACCTCTAGCAACTAATTGTAATTCAGTAACTTTACCTTTATCCAATTTTTCAATAAATTCATCATAAGTCAACTCATGAACAGTATGATTTAAAAAATTAAATGCATAAAAAACACCTAACATTATAATAAACAAAAATAAATATGGTAATAACCCCTTTTTGATAGTCTTTTTATCAATTTTATTATTCACAGACATTCCTCCCTAACTGTATTTCAATATTATATCATAACTATCTGTCTTTTTTTTGTCAAATTTAGATTTTTTAATACCAGGAATCCATACAATATTACCTGTAGAATCTACAACCACTGGCCAAATATCTCTATTATTAATAGAAATCTTTTTATCAATAAATATATCTTTTACTTTTTTACTTCCATCAAGACCTTTTACTTTCATCTTGTCACCAATTCTTCTAGTACGTACAATTAAAGGTAAAGATATCTCACTACTATCTAATCTACAAACATCATTACTATTATCATCACTAGAATCAACTCTAATAATTGAATGGTTATTTGGTAAAGAAACATAATTATCAAACTCAATCTCATAACTAGATATAGTATCAACATCTCTAACTAAAGTAAATATATTATAATCCTTTTTTCCTAAAACATCATTAGGTAAATTAACAAAACTATTAGCCTTATTACTACATATTAAATTCATAATTAAATCTATATGTCTATCATTAAGTAATATTAAGTCATCTTGATAAAATTCACTTAATAAATGATAAAGTATTTCTTTCTGAATATATTCATCTTCAAGTAAAAACTTATCAATTAACAATTTATCTTCATCCATAACTCTCTTAAGAGCTCTATCTCTAAGTCTATCAATAAATTTACCTGCTTCATTTAAATTATTACTAAATCTCAAAAATTTTAAATGAACCTGTGGATCTTCTTCCTTTAAAAAAGGCAACACATACTTACGATATCTATTTCTAGTATAAGTATCTTTACTATTAGAACTATCTATATAATATGGAACATTATTTTCTAAATCATAGTCTTCTAATTCTTTCTTAGTATACTGAATTAAAGGTCTAACAATAATATAATCATCCATAGGAACAATCTTTTTAAATCCACCATAACCAAACAAATTAGAACCTCTGATGTCTCTATTAAATCATCTCCATGATGAGCAGTCATTAAATAATCAGCATCATACTTATTAACAATATTTTCAAAAAAATTATACCTAATATTTCTTGCCTCATTATGAAAATTATCATCACCATAATTTTCAATAATCATACTCTCAAAGATTAAATGATTATCCTCACAATACTTTTTTAAAAAGTCACTCTCTTCATAACTTTGTTGTCTAACATTATGATTTACATGAGCAATTATTAAAGATAAATCATATTTATCTCTAATCTTTAATAACATATCTACTAAAGCCATAGAATCTGGTCCAGTAGAACAACCAACAACAATTTTATCATTATTTCTAAAGGTAAAACTGTCCTCAATTTGAATCACGAAAATCACCATCCAATCAGATAATATTATAACATAGATAAGCAAAAAAAAAGAAGAATATGTTATTATTCTTCTGGAATTTGTAAAATATATTCTCCATCCTTAGAATAAAGATACTTTTCTCTAGCATATCTAGCTATATAATCTGGGTTTTGTAATTTATTAGCATCAACTTTCAACTCTTCCTCTTTCTCTTTAAGAGCAGTTAATTCTTTATCTAATTCATTCTTTTCACGATACTTATCAAATATCTCAACCCAATACTTTCCGATAGTAAATGACATAGTACAAATAACAAATATAGAAGATAAACCAAATATTAGCATTCTTCGAGCTTTTTTCTTATTCTTCTTTTTTGCCATCACAATCACCTACCTCTTCAAATTATATTATAAACCTTAAGAAAAATTAGATTCAATAAAACATGCCCTAATTAACGACATTTTACACTATTTTTTACAATACTTATAGCTAAGTAAAAAGCCTAATGCAATAAGTAATAAAAAATATAAATGTATTACTCCATTATTAATTAAATATAATAAAAAGAAATAGCCACAAGATAATATCATACATAATAGAAAATATACAAATATTCTTTTATAATTAAAAATATATAGTTTAAAATGTAAAAACAACCTAAATATAGCAAAAAGAAAAACACCATATAAGAAAGAAATAATAAAACTTGTTATTTGAATATATAAACTCATTATTTAAATAATCTATTAAATACACTATCTTCTTTTTTCTTAGCTGTTTCCAAAACATAATCTAGTGAATTAATAGTCCCTTTAATAGTAACATTACCAGCAAGAGTATCAAGTTTTATTAATTCCAATCCTTCCCCTTTAATTATTAAAAAGCCCATAGTTGTTTCTAATAGAAAATGTAAATTATCAAAATTTTCTATTTTTTTAACACCAGTAATTACTAAAGTTTTTCTTTCTAATAAATTAATACTATGATTATAACTATTTATATTACTATTTTCTTTATCCATATTCTTCCTCCTAATAATTAATATGAGTAAAAAGGAAAAATATGCAAAAAAAAGATGCTATAGCATCTTTCTACTCTTCAGTTGGTTCATCTTCAGCATTTTCATATGCTTCTAAGATAACTTCTTCAAACATAGCACGTACTTCTGCATTAATTGGATGAGCTATATCACGATAACCACCTGTAGCAGTCTTTCGGCTAGGCATTGCTATAAATAGTCCGTTGTCTCCTTCAATAATTCTAATATCATGTACAGCAAAACTGTCATCTAATAAGATTGAAGCAATTCCCTTCATACGAGATCCTTCTTTTTCAATTTTACGTACATTTACAGATGTAATCTTCATAAGAATATTCCTCCCTCTTAAATAAAGTAAAATAACTTTATAAGAATATTCTATAATATAATTTTTCAAAAATCAACAAAATTCATTCAATAAACTGTTTTTCAATTAGCCACTCAAATATATTAATAATTATTCATAGATTATATTATCACTTATCTTCGCAACTATCACATTATCTATAATTTTTATATCTCCAATTTCCATATCTTTATATGCATCTTTTTCTACAATTTCAAGATATTTATTTTTATCAACCATAGTTATATTTTCCCCGAAATATCTTTTATAAAAATTAGAATATCCACCTAAACCAACATGATTTTCAAAAGTCTCATACTGAAGAGCCAAGAACCCATTACTTAATGGTACAAAATCAGAATTATATCTAAATACATCATTAATCATAATTTGATATGATTCATCATAACCATCAATATTTTTAATTTTGTTTATTAATTGATTACATTCATAATAAAAATTATTATATACTTCATTTCTTGCCATAAATGTAGAATTATTTGAAAGAAGGAAAGTATATGATAATACAAATAATAATACAAAAGAAAAGCTTTTTAATAAACTAATAGAAAGATAATTATATATAATAATTATAATTAAAATGTAAATAAATAAATATCCAACTCCAGTCATAAGAGTAATAGTAGTACTACTAGCTATTATATCCATAATATTTACGCATATTGGTAAAACAGCAAAAGATAATATTAAGTATATTTTATTTTTTAAATTTAAATTTAAAAATGGTTTAATTAATGAAAAAAGAAAAATTAATATAATTATAATATTTATTATATGTCTATAATAATAAGTATTATAAATAACTTTATTTGTTACAAAATAATTAAAAAAATCTTGATAACAATTTAAAATGCTAGAAGGCAGTGCTTGTATTAAAGAAATAAATCCAAAAGAAGATGCTCCTTTATAATCAGCAAATGATCTATGAAAAACTAAAAAAGTCCCTTTTAAGATTAAAAAATAAGATAATAATCCAATAAATACAAAAAATAAATTTATGAATAATCTTTTAAAATCACCTTTATTATTTAAAACATCCAGTATAAATAACATTACAATACCAACAATAGTAACACTTATATATGCTTGATATATAGCAAGAGATGCAACAATAAATATAACTGCAGGCATGAATTTCTTTTTATCAATAAAGTAAAGTGCAAGAGTAGCAAGTAACATAGAAAACATATAGCTATCAAAACAATATATACAAGTAGCTGATTCAGCAAAAACTGGGAATAGTACCAGAATTAAAGTAATCAAAATCATTGGAAATAATTTTTTTATTTTAAAAATTCTCTTAATTATTAATACAGTAGCAGACATATATAATAGAGAAAAAAATATAATTATAGGAACATTAACAATTCCAAATTTTAGTTTATCTATTAAAACAAGTAGAGGTCTTCCTAAATCTACTTCCCAACCACCAGCAAAATAAATAGGACCATTAAACATTCCATCTGCAGATAGCGCATTATTTGTCATAAAGTAAAAGTAATTTAAAAAACCAAATAAAAATACAAGTCCAATTAAAATATAATCATCTTTCTTTAATTTCTTTATAAATTTTGAACAAGTTTTTTCAATATCCATAAATAACACCTCTCAATAATTGTATCATTATAAATATAGCAAGACAATAAATTAAAAAAGCAAAAAAACTTAAGTCATATACAAAAGAGACTTAAGTAATTAAAAATATAACACTAATTAATAAACTATTTTCAAATGCTTTATAATAACATCATTATAGTTAAATGATTTAATAGATCCATTATCTAATTCAATAATAAATATAGCTGGAAATACCTTTATTATTTTTCCATCAAACTCCTCAATTAAATTTCTAGAACCTTTATAAATAAAATGATGATATACATTTAAATTATCATAAATGTATTTTTTTATGTGATCAAGATTCATCTTGGATACCCCACATACATAGTTCCATTTGTAATAATACCACCTATACCATCACTACCATATTTAGTTTTTTCAAGTATATCTATTAAATTTATACTATGATTCTTATCAGAAAATGCAATTGAAGATGCAACTATAGCCGGATCTAAAGCATGAATATTTATTCTTTTAGGACTTGAAGCAAAATTTGCTCCAGCTTTAATCAATTCTTCATAATTAGATTGACATGCACCAGCAATAATAATTAATTTATCTTGATTTTTTTCATATTTACGAACTTCTTTTATTGCAGATATAAAATTAGCAGTATTTTGATAATTATTTACATCATCCTTATCCTTCTTCTTTGAATAAAAAGCATCATGCCCAGTAATAACAATAATATCTGGTCTGAATTCTTTAACTAAATCAATAATTTTAGAAGAAATATCAGATTCATTTAAAGTAATACCATTAGCCTTTATACCTAAAGATTCATATAACTTCATACATCTATCTAAATATATATCATCACCATCTATATGTAGAATCTTTCCAGGAAGATAAAAATAATTATTACGATCCATATTTATAGAAGATAAACTTCTTTGAATTATTTCATCATCTTCATTATCTCTATCCGAAACTATAACTAAATCTTCCATATTTGAATCAGCACATAATCGTACATTAACCCCATTTAGATAAACTATATTATTACTAATATTAATAATTCTAAATACAACATCATGATTATGAGATATTCTAGTAACATAATCTCCCACTTTAAAATTCACATTAATCACCAATAAAATATATGCATAAAAAAAAAGAAATAGAATTTCTATTTCCATAATTCATTTGCTAACTTAACAAATACTTCTACATCCAACATTTCAGCTCTAACATTTAAATCATAACCAAAATCACATAAAACAGATTCAACAATTTTTAAATCATATTTCTTTAAATTATTACGAATAGTTTTTCGCTTAAATTGAAAACTATCTTTCAATAACTGTTCAAAAAAATCAAAATTCTTCAAAGGTAACTTATTTTCTTTTTCAGTAAAGGAAACTATTAAACTATCTACTTTTGGTTCAGGAACAAAGTTTTTTCTAGAAACAAAAAATTCTTTTTTAATATCATAAAAATAATTTAATAAAACTGTAATAGAACCATAATCTCTACTTCCAGGAGAAGTAGTAAATCTATCTCCAACTTCCTTTTGAACCATCATCACTATCTTATTAAACTTCAATTTAGAAGTAATTAATTTTATTATTATTGGTGTCGTTATATAATATGGAACATTACTTACAAAAAACAACTTATCAAATTCGTAATTTTTTACATCTAAAGCAAGATTTGAATCTAAAAAATCTTGGAATAAAACATCTACATTATTGAATCCATCTAATCTTTTAGCAAGTTCATCTGTTAAATCTTGATCTATTTCATAAGCTAAAACTTGTTTAGCAACTTGAGCAAGTTCTCTAGTCATTATTGCTCCTCCAGGACCAACTTCAATAACCAAAGAATTAGAATCAATATCACATGTATTTACAATACGTTTAACTATAGTAATATCTTTCAAAAAATTTTGACCGAACTTCTTTTTGAATTTAACATCATATTTTTCCATAATATCACCAACGACCCTTATTATAAAACATCATAAAAAAAAAAGAAAGAAAAACAATTATATTTTCTTTCTAATAGTCATAGAATGATATATTCTAAATAAATCATATAATAAAAATATAACAGCCGGTATTAATAAACTTAAAAAGAAATTAGTTGGTTTTGAAAAAAAATGTTGAATGTTACCAATCGCTGGAATTCTAAAGTAAACTTTTCCATATATTGCATCTGTCTTAACCACAGCAGGATCAATAGTTTTATTATTATCACCTTTTGTAGTATAGATAGATTCATCTTCATACGATTCTTTACTTACAATTCTATGAGTAACGGCAAGCCCTTCATAATTAATATCAGAAGAATTAAAAGTAATTATATCACCAACGCTATATTTATCATTATCTACTCTTTTAACCAATACAGCATCATTTATATTAATAGTGGGAACCATACTAGGAGAAACAATTATATAAGTACTAAATAAAGGACTCCTATTACTATTATTAGAATTTAATAATAAATCTCCAAAATAACAAAAAAGTACAACACAAAAAATTGACATAAGGCAAAATATTGAGATTAAAAAGGCACGAGCAACAAAATGCGATAAATATCTAAACATTTGAAAACGACTTACTGATTCATTAGAAGTATCTTGCATTTTATCACTCCTTTTATTATATTATAATACGCAAAAATTCAAAAAACTATAAATTGCAATAAAAAAAGAAGTACTTTACACTTCTTACTTTGCTTTACCATTAACAACTATTTCTACAGTATAATTACCTTTCTTAGTAACACTCTTATCTGATATCCACATTCTTAAACGATAATTATCAGTAGAATCTTTAATTTGTTTTACTCTAGCTAAAACCATAC
Source organism: uncultured Bacilli bacterium (assembly GCA_905235045.1). Classification (GTDB taxonomy): domain Bacteria; phylum Bacillota_I; class Bacilli_A; order RF39; family UBA660; genus CAJOJO01. The sequence goes on along the minus strand of CAJOJO010000035.1, from coordinate 319 downwards.
TACCTTCTGGAGAACCTAATTCAGTATCTCTTTCAATTGGCACATATCCAGCAGGTTTAAATACTTTTGTATAAGTACCACTATTTTCTTTTTCTAAATAAATCTTTATATCATCATCAGATATTGTTGAATTAGATGCATCTTTTATAGCAGCCACTTCATATTCAACAGTTTTAGCATTTTCCAAATGAACTTCTATTGAAAAATCAAAATATTGTCCATCCTTAGAATTCTTCATTCCAATAGAATCTGTAGTAGGAGTAGCATCAACAATACTTAAACCAGTAATATTATCAGTATAATTCAAAATAATATTTCC
>CAJOJO010000034.1 GCA_905235045.1 uncultured Bacilli bacterium | reverse complement strand
GGCAAGAATCACTTTATAACCATTTTCTTTTAATAATTCTAATATGTCAATTATGTGATCTATTTCCATTCTTTCTGATCTTTTAAATTCTAATAAAATATAATTAGATTCATTTAAGGTACGTAATCGATTTCTTTCTAATAAACGAATCATCTTATCTGAATACATAATTTCATTACCTAAGTATAATTCAATATTTCTTTTTTTAGCTTCTTTTGCTAGTGTTTTATAGTTTTCATTAATTTTTACGATTTTATCAATACTACCACCTTTAGAATGTGGTGTACATATTACTCTGTTTAATCCTATTTTTTTTAATTGATCTAAATATTTAATACTTTGATTTAATGACTTTGATCCATCATCAACATCAAAGATTATATGGGAATGAATATCAACCATTATTTATTATAGTTAGAGTAATAATAATCGTATTTGTAACCATATAATTTCTTTTGGTGTTTAACATTAACTTTAGTTAAAACTGCTCCTAAAATAAAAGCTTTATTATTATTTAATTCTTCAATACATGTTTCAATAACACTTCTATCAATTCTATCTGATTCAATTACATAAACTGTTCCATCACATAGTTTTGATACTAATACACCATCAGTTAAAGAAGATATTGGTGGACAGTCTACTAAAACTAAGTCATAATCTTCTCTTAATTCTTTTAATAAATCAGCAAATCCTTGATTATTAATTAACTCTGATGGATTAGATATTTTAGAACCAGCTGATAAGATGTCAATGCTTACCTTTTTAGATGGATCAGTATATGTTTGAATAGCTTCTGTATATTTATGTTTACCTTTAGCTAAAACTAAATCAGATACTCCACGTTTACGTGTTAAGCCAAAATTACGATGTATTTTTGGTTTACGTAAATCACAATCGACAACTAAGACTTTTTTATCTAATAAAGCAAAGGATAAAGCTAAATTACAAATAACTTCTGATTTACCTTCACTAGGTAATGTTGAAGTAACATTAATAAGTTTTGTATCTAAGAAATTAAGGTTAGTACGAATCATTCTAATTGATTCTGATACAACACTTGATGGATCATTAATAATTTTTAAGTTTACTTCATTTGGACTAACATAGACTTTCTTTTTACCTTTCATTTCGGTATCAATTGAATTATGTGGTACAACTCCTAATGTTTTAATTTTTAAGTATTTTTTAACGTCCTCATGGTTTTTAATTTTATTATCCATTGATTCAATTAAGAAAGCTAAAGCAAGACCTACAAATAATCCGCCAGCACAACCAATTAAACAGTTTAAAAGAATTCTTGGTGAAACTGGATCTTTACCTTCTATTGCTTCATCAATTACTTTGATATTATTGATTTGCATTGTTTCTTTTATTTCTTCAATAAATACTTCGGCTGTTTTATTAGCAATATCTTTAGCTAATTTTTTATTTTCATTTTGAACAGCAATGGTAATTATTTCTGTATCATTAACACTAGTTACTGATAACATTTTATTAACTTCTTTATAAGTTAAGTGTAAATCCAAAGTTTTAATTACTTTATTAATAATTTTACGACTTTTAATTATTTCCGTATATGTTTTAACCATTTTTTGGTTTGTTAAGATACCTTCATAATCTACTTCACTAGCTTTTACTTCTGGTTGAACATATAATGAAGTATTACTTTCATAGATTATTGGTGCACCATAATTATAAAATACGGCTGTTCCTAATCCTAATATTACAAATAATAAAATAAGTAAAAATCTTTTCCATATCGTTTGTAAGATATATGAAAAATCTAGTTCTTTTTCTTCCATATTTAATCCCCCTTTAAATTATTGCTTATTATATATTAATTTATTTTTTTGTCAAATTTTCATTTAATTTTATTTTTGCTTGTTCTACAGTATTCATATCAGGTTCAACAATATAATCATATATAGTACCTAATCTAACATATCCCATTTGATCATGGCCAGTTAAATTAACTGTTTCAATATTAAAGTTTAACTTATTATCTAATTTTTTCTTAATTAGTTTTGTAACTAATTCTCTTGGTATATTAGTTTCATATAAAGCATCTACTTTATCTAGTATTTCTTCATAATTAGCTAAAGTATTAAATGACATTATTTTATCAATTAAACTAATTAATATTTTTTGACAGTTTTCTTGTCTTTTAATATCGCCACCAATGAGATTAAGTCGTTCACGCGCAATAGTTAAAATTTGAATACCATTATATGTTTTACAACCTTTTTCTACATATAGTTTTTGACCTTTAGTATCATCATAAGTATCTAATACCATTGCATGAGTAGTAGTATAAGATGTATCACTACAGTATTCTATTCCTCCTAATAAATCAACTAAAGCTACTAAACTTTTGGTATTTATTTTAACGTAATAATCTATTTTAGTATCAAGTAATTTTTCTAGTGATTTAATAGCTACATCAATACCTTTTATCCCAATATAAGATAGATTATCAGTAATATCATAACCTACAGCTTCTATATGATATCCTCTTGGAATACTAACTAATAATAAGTTTTCTTTTGCTTCATTAAAACTTAAGATAGTATTAAAGTCATATATTTCATCAGTAAAATCGACTCCACCAATATAAATATTATAAATATCTTTTAATTCTTCTTTTGTTTCTATTTTCTTAAAACTTTTATTTAAGAATTTATCAGTTGTTTTAATATAATAATTACCAACCGTATCTAAAATAATAACAAGTCCTAAAATAACATAACCGATTATTTTTAATTTAGTTTTTTCATTTACCATAAAGAAGTTACCTAAAGCATTTAAAACTAGTAAGATAATAATAATTGATAAAGTGTATTTTTCTGGTAAAATGTTTAAATTATATAACATAACTATTAAGATAATTGATAATATTAAACCTATACTAGATAAGAATATTTCTAGTATTTTCATAGGTTCTAGTTTTTTCATTTAATCACCTTCTTTTTAAAGATATTTTTAATATTAGTAATTTCTAAAATATATTTATAATTTAATAAAACATATATTAAAATTCCAATAACTATTTGTAATATTACCCTATATAATGGATTAATTGGTATACATTTTATAGATAAAATAATTATAAACATAATTAACGCTTTTATAAATAATGGCAATATATCTTTTAAATAATCTTTAATAGGCAACTCTTTTCGAACTTTATATACTTGATATACCATTACATATAACTCAGCTGCAATTGTTCCGATAGCTGCACCAATTGATTGATATTTAGGAATTAGTATAAAATTAATAATTAAGTTTGTTACTGCTCCTCCAATTACTGATAATGTATATATTTTATCTTTTTCTTTTGGAATTAAATATTGAGTTCTAATAATATTTGCGAAAGATGTAAAAATAATAATAAATGATATATAATTTACTAAATAACCTGTTTTTATAAAATCTTCTCCTAAAAAAATAGGTATAAAATCATTAGATACAGCTATCATTCCAAAACACATTGGAAAAGCTAAGAACATCATAAAGTTTACTGATTTTTTAATATATTCTAGTACTCTTTTATTTTCTCCTTTAGCAACTAAATTAGATATTCGTGGTAACATTACAGTACCTAGAGCTGTAATAATTCCTAAAGGTACTGTTACCATTTTATCAGCTTGTTCATAATATCCTACTTCATTAATATTACTAAGTAGGCCAAGCATTATCTTATCCATTATACGATATAAAGAAACAGCTATAACTGGTATAAATAATATTAATATTGGTTTAATATGTTTTTTTATATCTTTAAATGATATTTTTATTATATTAATTTCTTTTAATAAAAATGGTATTAATAATATATTACTAACTAATGTGCTTAAACTAAGAATTAATGCATATAGCCATACATCATTTTTTGTTTTTATGAATACAAATATTCCTATCAATGATAATATTTTAACTAATGTACTTCTTACAACAGTTAATTTAAATTTTTCTAGTCCAAAAAAGAACCAATTTATATCAAACATAGCTGAAATTATATATATTATTTGAATACTTGCTACTAATAAATATTTATTATCAAATATTAATATATATATTATATATAACATTATCATCAATATTGACATAAATAATTGAATACTATAAATACTTATAAATGCTTTTGATAATTTTTCTTTATCATCTCTTGCTTTAGCAATTGTTCGATTACCATAATTATTTATTCCAAGCATACTAATAAGCATAAAATAATATACTATTGAATATGTATAAGAATATATTCCAACACCCTCTGAGCCTAATACTCTAGAAACATAAGGAATTGTAATTAATGGCAAAATTATTATAAGTATTTGATAGAATACATTATAAATAAAATTCTTTTTAATTTGATTCATAAACATCACTTCTTTTTAATAATTTATAATTAATTTAATCAACGTTTTAATTCTAAAATTTGTTTTTAAAGATTTTAGGTAGTGCTTTTTCTTTTCTTCTTTACTACCTTTAGCTAACATACTATATAAAGTAGCTAATAATACTTTTTTATATTTATAATCTTTATTTTCCATTATTTTAATAGCTTTTTTAAGTTTATCAGTTGATTTAGTTATACTATCATTTTGAATATAAACTTTAGCTAAAACTTTATTAGTAAAACTAATCTTATATTTATTTACTAAATGTAACACAAAGTCCCAATCTTGTAATCTAGGTAATTTATCATCGAACATATAATAATTAATACATTCACGTTTAATAAGTAATAATGGTGTTCCTATAAAATTACCTAAAGCTAAGGCTTTTTCATAACCAAATAATTTAATCCTAATTATTTTATTTAAGTTTGGTAATTTTTTATCTTTTGAATTACTTTTTACTAAATATGAACAAAAATCAATATAACTATTATTTTCTTTCATATTCTTGATTTGTTCTTCTAATTTGTTTTCTAGCCATTCATCATCACTATCTTGAAATGCAATATAATCCCCTTTTGATAGATTAATACCATAATTTCTTGCATAACAAGCACCTTTATTTTCTGGTAGCTTAATATATCTGATTCTAGAATCTTTAATATTTTGAATAATTTTTTCAGTATTATCTGTTGAACAATCATCAATAATAAGTAATTCTAAATTCTTATAAGTTTGATTTAAAACACTATCAATCGCTCTTTTAATAGTTCTTTCTCTATTGTAAGTTGGAATAATAACTGTAATTAATTCATTATTTTTCATTTGTATCACCCTTTTTTATGTACTTATTATCATCAAAAATAATAGGAATATATATAAATTGAATAATAATTGGCAAATATAAGAACATATTATTGAAAAATAGTAATAAGACATTATGAACAAATACAGAATATAATAATTTATTTTTCATACTTTCCTTATTATTTATATATTTTTTATAAAATACACAACCTATAAAAGCCATAATGATACTAAAACAAATTATTCCATTTATACCATAATCCAAATAAACCGGCGGCATATAAGTTGAAACAGTATAATTTAATGATACTAAGTAAAATGGTTTATATTTCATTTTAATATTAACTTTTTCAAGTAATACCGTTGGTAATAAATCATTTAACATAGTGGCTCCCTTATTGACATTACCATTTGTCATTGAAGTTAAAAGATTAAAATTACTTATAGAAAATGTCATATATGAATATACCCATTTAGTAGTATCAGATAAATTTTCATATTGTTCTTTTGGCTTAAAAACGTTATTCATAGTATTATTACCACTTCTAAAATTACCAAGAATAGTAAATAAAGCTAATATTAATATTATATATAAAACAATCTTTTTCTTATTCTTTTTAAGTCGCTTACGATTAGGATCTAATATCATACACATAATTGCCTCAATAAACATTGAAACAATTACTTGTCTTGACAATATAAGAATACTTATCGCTAAATATAATAAAGAATCTTTTCTTTTTTTATAAATACTATAAGCACCTAAGCAAATTAGTAATCCATTAAAAGCTCCATGAAGTGATGGAATACCATAATCAATATAGTTTTTACTACCACCAATAAAACGCCATAATAATGGTACACCACTAGAATAGATAACTTCTAATCCAAAAATAGTTAATAAAATATATTTTGCTACTTTAATTTTTTTGGCGGATGATATTCTAGATACCTTATTTTTTCCTTTAATATTAAATATATTAAAGAATAGGTATGCTAAATTAAATGATACAATAGAAGCAAAAAAAACTTGAATTGTTCGATCATTTAAATCTGATTGTAAATAACTTAATTTTAATTGGTATAATGATAAAGTAATTAACCAAATAAAATTAAATATAAAAATAGGCGTAAATATTTTATGATTTTTTGCATAGTCAATAACACAAAATAAAACTAATATAACAAAAATCCAATTTAACATATTTACACCTCATTTCTTATTTCATAAATTCTTTTATAAAAATAATTCTGTTTTTTAACATTTTAAATAATGGATAATGTTTCATATTGGAAACATTTTTTTCGTGTCTTCTATAATGAATTAATTTATCATTAATAAATTTAACTTTACCATATTTTTCTATTTTTAAACCAATCCATTGATCGTGCATTTCAATATTATTTGGAATAGGTAATATTTTATCTTTTAAACTACTTTTAAAAGCCATACAACACCCTATATAAGAATTTTTCATAATATTTTTTATTTTTCCTTTTTTAGAATGTCTTAACTTATAAAATGATTCATTAATAACTTCTAATTTCTCATTAACAACATCACAATCATGAATAATTAAATCAACATTTTCTTTTATAAAGTAGTTTAAAACTATTTCAACTTTATTATTTACCCATATATCATCTTGATCAGCTAAAAAGATATATTCATTTTGACAATGTTTAATTGCGTTTTCAAAATTTTTTTTAACTCCCATTTTAGGGCCTTTGAATAATTTAATTCTCTTATCTTGATATGATTTTATAATTTCTACTGTTTTATCTGTTGAACCATCATCAGATATAATTATTTCATCAAATTCTTTAATTTGAACTAATATGCTATCTAATTGTTCTTTAATGTATTTTTCACCATTATAAGTAGCCATACTATGAGTGTCTTTCATATTTTTCACCATCCCTCATAGCTTTATATCTAATAATCATATCAATTGGATATCTAAATAATACTTTTAAGTTAAAATCTTTTAATGCTCTTTTAAATACATATTTAGCTAAATCTAAGCCACTTTTTTTCGTATTATATTTATTTAAATAATCATTGTATTTAAAAAATAATCCAGTATCAAAATATCTTTTATATAATTGTTTAAATGATAAATGATGAGAATGATATACTACTGATTCACTACAATATCTAATTTTATAACCATTCATAATTAATTTATAAGCAAAATACATATCTTCATTAGTTGGTAAATCTTTAGAATCATAGCCATTTAATTTAACAAAAATGTCTTTTTTTATCGCACTAGATGCATCACTAAAGAAAAATGTTCTAAGTCCTAATGTATCTAAATCATTTTTACTTACTACATATGATTCACTTGGATAATTTTTTTCTCTTGTATATTTTTCAATATTTTTATCTTTAGCTACTTGTCTACTAAATGTAGCCTCAACATTTCCATCAATTATTGGTTTTACTAAATTTATTAAATAATCATTACGATTAATAATAATATCTTGAGTAATAAAGACAATAATATCAGCTTTAGAATTAAGAGCTACTTTTTCTCTAGTTAAAGAATGGGAAAATTCATTTGCTTCAATTATTGTATAAGGTATCTTATTTTCTTTTAATATTATTTCGGTATTATCACTTGATCTAGTTAATATATAATGAATTTTATTTATCTTAACATCTTTTTGTCTTAATAATGATTGGTGTAAAGTTAAAATATATTCTTCAGCATTATATAAAGGACAAATAATATCAATAGTCATAAAACACCCCCTAAATCCATAAAAACTACACAAAAAGAGTGTAGTTTTATTATGATAACTAATTTAAAAACCCCTCTTTATTCTTTTAAATAGCCCCTTCTTTTTTAATAACTGATTTAATAGTTTTAAAAAATATCTTTAAATCTAATTTAAAGCAATAATTATATACATAAAATAATTCTAATTTTATTCTTTCATCATAATTTGTACAGCTTCTACCATTACAAGCCCAATATCCAGTTAAACCTGGTGTTACTGATAAGAAAATATTTTTTAACATTCCATATTTTTCTATTTCATTATCAACAACTGGTCTTGGTCCAATTAAAGCCATATCCCCTTTTAAAATATTTAATAACTGTGGTAATTCATCTAAAGATGTTTTTCTTAAAAATTTACCTATTTTAGTTACTCTTGGATCATTTTTTAATTTAAAATCTCTTACAAATTCTTCTTTTTGTTCTTTTGTAAAATTTTTCTTCATTTCATCAGCATTCTCATACATTGTTCTAAATTTGTATAAATAAATATATTTACCATCTTTACCAATTCTTTTATGTTTAAAGAAAACTTTACCTGGTGAATCTATTTTAATTAAAA
>CAJOJO010000033.1 GCA_905235045.1 uncultured Bacilli bacterium | reverse complement strand
ACTTAGGATTTATGGATTTAATTGAACTTGCTTATAACCATGAAATGAAAAGTAAAGAAAATGATTCTAATTATATTAAAGATAATTATGATTCTTTAATAAATGAAGTAAATAAAATTATAAGTATTATAAAAGAATATCTTGGAAAATAGATATTTTTTTATTTGTAAGCAGGAATTCATAAAATTATATCGTAAGATTATTATAGAAGGGAAGTGATTAATATTAATTATTACTATAATGACATTAAAACATTATTAATTAATAATGAGGTAACTAAGAAAGTAAAAGACTATAGTAAAAATAAAAGTGATTTAACTACTTACTATAATGTAGGAAAATTACTCTCTGAAGCTGGTAGACATTATGGTGAAGGAATAATAAAAGAATATTCTAGAAAGTTAACAAATGAATTAGGCAAAGGCTATACACCAACAAGACTACGTTATTACAGAAGATTTTATATTGTTTTTCAAAAATGTCCGACAGTGTCGGATAAATTATCATTTTCTCATTACTGTGAAATTATTTGGTTGGATATACAAAAAATTAATTACTATATAAGAATATCAGAAGAGCAAAATTTATCAGTAAGAGAACTAAGAGAAAGAGTAAAATCTAATGAATATGAGAGATTACCTAATAAAACAAAGAATAAACTAATCAATAAAGAAAATACAAAAGTAACTGATTTAGTAAAAGATCCAATACTAATTAAGAATAACAGTTATAAAAATATAACAGAAAAATTACTCCAAAAACTAATATTAGAAGATATACCTTCTTTTTTAAAACAATTAGGTAATGGTTTTACTTTTATTGACAATGAATACAAAATAAAAATAGGTGATAATTATAATTATATTGATTTATTATTATTCAATTATATTTATAATTGTTTTATTGTTGTTGAACTTAAAGTAACTGAATATAAAGCAGAATACTTAGGACAAATATTAAAATATGTTAATTATGTAGATCTAAATATAAAAAAACCATTTCATAATAAAACAATAGGTATTATTATTTGTAAAGAGAATAATCAATTTGTCTTAAAGTATTCTACTGATTCTAGAATCTTTAATACAACTTATGAACTAGTATAATAATTTGACAAAATAGTAAATTTGTGTATAATAACCAATAAAAAAGGGGGAATTCTTTATGGAACTTAATCTTTTAACAAAAGAACAAGTTTTTGGTAAGAAAAAAACTTGTTCTGAAGATATTAAACCATTAAGTATATTTGAAGAATATGGTACTGCTGCTGAAGTAACTAATTATGCTGCTTTCAATGGGGCAGAAAGAAAAAAAGGCTATGGAAATTATTGGTTAAAGTCATTAACAGTATTCCCAAGCGGTAATGCTAATGTTGTTAATTATAATGGTTTTCTAGAAGAAGAGTTAGTATATCATTTTGGAATAGGAATTAGACCGGTAACTGAGTTATCATCACTATGTCTTGATCCATCATATTGTAAGTTAGATGATAATGTTGCTACATGCGGTGAATATCCACAAACAATGATGAAAAAGGAATTTTCCAAAATTCTAGATAAAGAATATCAAACAGGTAATTTAAGATTGACTAATAAAGGATACACTATTTTTGCTGATTTTGATGGAGAACAACCATTATTATTTCCAGAATATGAATATAATGGATCTAAGTATGTTGGCTTAGATTATCATTCAAGTGATAATAAACATTGGTTCGAAGTCGAACCAATAACTTGGTTAGTTGATTATGATGCAAATCTAGCTGTTACAGAAAAAATTTTAATGAGTGATGTAAGTTATGTTGGTGTATCAAAAGATTATCTTATACTACCATATAATAAAACACTTATAAAAAAATATTTGGATATTATGTCTTCTGAAATGTATGTAAGTAAACTGCAACTATTAGATGACCCATTGATTAAAGAATTAACCAATCAAATCCATGAAATAAAGAAAATGCGTGAAGAATTAGAACTATATCAATTAGTATTAAAAAATAATATAATGACTTATCCGAATGCTATAGAACCTATTGAAACAATTAAAAAACAAGATGATAGATTACTTGAAAAGCAAAGAGAAATAGAAGATATATTAGATAATTACCGTAATGAACATAAAGTTTTAACGAAAAGAATATCATAAGATATTCTTTTTTTCGACAAATTATTTACTTTTTGTTTACTATAATAGAATAGGTGATCAGGATGAAAATATATTTAGACGTTATATTTTTACTTAATTTTTGTTTTGATTTCATACTTCTTCTTAGTGTATCAATTATTTTAAAAAGAAATATATCGTTTAAAAGAATATTATTAGGATCTTTTATAGGCGGTATTAGTATATTTAGTATGTTTTTAAGAATAAATAGTTTAACTTTATTTTTTATAAAATGTTTAATTAGTTTACTAATGGTTTTAGTAACATTTTCATTTAAAAACATTAAATATACTTTAAGAAATTTAGGCTATTTATATATGAACAGTTTAATTTTAGGAGGATTCTTATATTTTTTAAACACTGAATTTTCCTATAAACATGAAGGACTAGTTTTTTATTATGATGGGTTAAGTATTAACTTTATTTTTTTAATCATATTTTCACCAATTATTATATATATTTATGTAAGACAAGTTAAACAACTAAAAGAAAACTATGAACTATATCATAAAGTAAATATTTACTATAAAGATAAAATTTATAAAGTAAATGGATATTTAGATACTGGTAATAAATTAATTGATCCATTAACTAAAAAACCAGTAATTGTCTTAAGAGAAAACATTATTAAAGATATTAGTAAATACCGGTTTATACCATATAAAACAATTGATGGGGAAGGTTTAATTAAGTGTATTAAAACAAATATTGAAATTGATAAACATTATAAAAAAAATATCTTAGTTGGATTAGTTAAAAATATTAAAATGGAAGGAATTGACTGTATATTAAATCAGTCAGTGGTGAACGAATGAAAAAATTATTATCTAAAATATTACGTTTTTTTAAAGATGAAAATAACATGTTTTTTATTGGTAGTACTGATAAACTACCAGAACCATTGTCAAAAAATGATGAAGTATATTATGTTGAAAAAGCAATGCAAGGTGATGATTATGCAAGAAGTAAACTAATTGAACATAATTTAAGATTAGTAGTTTTTTTAGCTAAAAAATACGAAAATACTGGTGTTGATTTAGAAGATTTAGTTAGTATTGGCACAATTGGATTAATTAAAGGAGTTAATACCTATAAACTAGATAAAAACATTAAACTAGCCACTTATGCTTCCCGTTGTATTGATAACGAAATCCTAATGTTTTTAAGAAAAAATAAAAAAAGAAAAACCGAAATATCTTTTGAAGATAGTTTAAGCTATGATGCTGAAGGAAACGAACTTCATCTAGAAGATATCTTAGGAACCGAACCAGATATTGTAACCAAAGGAATTGAAAAAGCAAATGAAAAAAGACTATTAAAAGATGAAATTGATAAATTAAATGATCGTGATAAACAAATAATGACCTTAAGATATGGTTTAAATAATGAAGAAGAATTGACGCAAAAGGATGTTGCTAATTTATTAGGTATAAGTCAAAGTTATATTTCCAGAATTGAAAAAAAGGTTATTAGGAGATTAAAAAGCATTATTAAGACTTAATTATACTTGGAAATAAAATGAAAAAATGATATAATTGTTTTGGTGATTATCATGAAAAAGTGTGCGGTAATTGTTAATCCAACAAGTGGCAAAGGAGTTGCCTTAAAAAAAATCAAACAAATTAGAATGGTTCTTGATGAATATAATTATAAATACCAAATGTATATAACTGAATACGTTGGACACGCTAAAGAAATTGTTATAAATTTAGAAAAAGTTGACCTAGTTATATCAATTGGTGGCGATGGGACTTTTAACGAAGTAATGCAAGGTAATTTCTTAAGAAAAAATAAATTATTACTTACTCATATACCATTTGGAACAGCTAATGATGTTGGAGCTATGTATGGATATGGTAAAAATATTATAAAAAACTTACGTATGGCTTTAGAAGGAGAGGTTAAAAAAATAGATATTTGTACTATTAACGATATTCCTTTTACATATGTAGCTGCTTTTGGAAAATTAACTAATGTATCTTATGAAACACCAAAAAAATTAAAAAGAAGATTTGGTTATTTAGCATACTTAATAACTGGATTAAAAGAAATTAATAATAAAACAAAATTATATAATATCAAATATAAAGTTAATGGCGAAACACTAATTAATAAATACTCATTTGTCCTTATTTCAAACGCTAATCGTATTGCGGGTATTAATAATTTTTATGATAATATTTATTTAGATGATAATCAATTTGAAGTCTTATTTTGCGATTTAACAAAGAAAAAAGATATGATAAAAACCATCTTACATTTGTCAAAAAAAGATATTACCAAAGCACCAGGTTTTAATTTTTATAAAACAAATAAATTAATCATTGAATTTGATGATGTTCCTAATAAGGGTTGGAGTATTGATGGCGAAGAATTACAAGATAAAAACTTAAAATATGAAATTAAAATCGTAAGAAATGTTAAAGTTCTATTACCAAGCAAAAGATTAGAAAAATTATTTTTGGAGAAAGAAAAATGATAGAATTTAGAAATATATTTTTATTATTTTTAACTTATTCAATAATTGGCTGGTTAATTGAAATAATTAACATTTACTTTTATACGAAAAAAATTGCTAACCGAGGTTTTTTAATTGGTCCATACTGCCCGATATATGGTGTTGGAGCAATTATTTTAACATTTATTTTTAATTACGCTAATGATGATTTATTTGGTATATTTGCTAAAACTATGATTGTGTGCGCATTACTGGAATACACAACAAGTTATATAATGGAAAAGATGTTTAATAAAAGATGGTGGGATTATACAAATAGAAAATATAATTTAAATGGTCGTGTATGTTTAGAAAATTTAGTATTATTTGGAATAGCTGGTTGTTTTCTTGTTAAATTTACTAATCCATTTTTTAAAAATCTCATTACATTACTACCAGACTCAATTGCTAATATAATAAGTATTGCTAGTGCCATTATTTTTATATGCGATATAATCGTATCATTTAAGTTTGTTAATAAACTAAAAGATATTAAATTTAATTCAAAAGATTCAACAAATGAAATAAAGGATAAAATGTATGATAATCTAAATTATATAACAAAACGTATGATAACAGCATTTCCACAATTAAAAGAAAGTAAACTAAGAAAAAAATCTTAGTTTTTTTGACATTTTTTTTAATCATAATCAGTTATAATATGAATAAATTATCATAGGAGAGGCTAATTATGAAAAAATTTAAATCAAAAAGAAGAAAAAAGCATTATTTATTAAAATTAGTATTTTTAATATTATTAATTTATTTTATTTGTCATTTAACTTTCCATGTTTTATTTAATATTAAAATAACTGATAATAAAGGTTTAATAGCAATATTACTTAATGATACAAATCGTTCATTAGCTAACAAAAGCTTCTTGGAAACCTTAAATGAAACAGTGCTAAATATAACGCCTACTAAATTATTAAATTCTACTTTAGATAGTAATATTGATACTAGTAGTGATTCTGAATTACCATCTGAATTAACAACATATGTTGATGATCCAAATCCAATTGATGTTACTAATCCAAGAGTATATATTTATAATACTCACCAATTAGAAGGATATGATGGTACAAACTATAGTGAATATGGTATTACTCCTAATGTTCAAATGGCTTCATATTTACTAAAAGACCGTTTAAATAGTTTTAATATTCCAACTATTGTTGAAATGGGTAATATTAGCGATTTATTAAATGCAAATGGTTGGAGTTATAGTTATAGCTATAAAGCAAGTCGCTATTTTATTGAAGATGTATTAAAGAAAAATAAGAATCTTGATTTGATTATTGATCTTCATCGTGATTCAATAAGCCATGATGCATCAACGATAAGTTATAATGGAAAAAAATATGCAAAAGTAATGTTTGTTGTTGGTGAAGAATATGATACTTATGAAAAAAATTTAGACCTTACTAATACGATAAACAATTTATTAAAAGAGCAAATTCCAGAAATATCAAGAGGAGTTATTCTAAAAGGTGGTAAAGGAGTAAATGGAATATATAACCAAGATTTAAATCAAAATATGATTCTAATTGAATGTGGTGGTAACGAAAATACGATTGATGAGGTAATTAATACAATTGATTTATTAGCTAACGTAATTAAAACTTATTTGAAAGGTGAATAATATGGAAGAAAAAAATAAAACAAAAATATATAATAAAATATTTTGGAAATTATTTTTAGCTTTATTATTTGGCTTTGGTGCTTTATATATATCAGAAGTCTCAGGATATTATGAATTTCAAGAGCATAAACAAGTTACTTTAACAAATGAAAAAATTAAAGAATTTGAGCGTGACATAAAAGAAGGAAAAGATATTAATATAAAAGATTATATTAATGAAAAAGAAGTTAATTTAGATAATAATTTTTCTAATGCTGGAATTTTTTTCTCAGAAACTATTGGTGAATGGTTACAAAATGGCTTAGAGGCAACTTTTGATTTTTTAGGTAGTGTATTTAGTGACTAAATATGATATACTAATTATAGAGGTATAATATGAAAAAGAAAATTCAAAAATTAAGTTTTATGGAAAATTTCATAAAGATATTTAATGCCCAAGAATTACGTATTCTTCCAGGCTCAATTGCTTTTTCTCTTGTAATGGCAGTTGTTCCAACTTTACTTTTAGGAATTTTAGTATGTACTAAATGTAATATATCAATTCCAGTTATTATTAATTTATTAGATGAAATAATTCCTAAAGATGTATCTAATTTACTACATCCAATAGTTAGTTCAGGCCTTGAAAATGTCGATGTTTCAATATGGTATATTTTGTTAGGTTTATTATTAGCAAGTAACGGAACCGATTCAATTATTTTAGCTTCAAATACTTTATATCATGTAGAAAATGAAAACTATTTAGCGCGTCGTATTAAAGCATTACTTATGATTATTATTGTTGGCTTTGTATTTGCTTTCCTTATTATCGTAATTGCTTTTGGTAATAGTATATTAAAATTCATTTTAAGTTTATCTGCTTTCCAAAATGTTAGAAATAATATATATAGTTTATTCTTACTTTTAAAATGGCCAGTTGCTATTATAATAATTGCTATTTTAGTAAAGGTAATATATACAATCGCTCCTAATAAAAAAATACCAAGTAAATTTGTTAATAAAGGAGTGTTATTTACAACAATCGGTTGGGTTTTAACAACTGCTATATATTCTTTCTATACTAATAATATTGCTCATTATGATTTATTCTATGGTAGTTTATCAAGTTTAATCGTTTTAATGTTATGGATATATGCGATATCTTATATCTTAGTAATTGGTATTACAATAAATGCTAATTTATATGAATTGGAACAAGAAAAAAGTTCATAATAATTAATATACAGACTACTTGATGCTTTGGGTAGTTTAGTGAGCTAACAAGTATTCTAGGTAATTGTTAAAGAGCTTAATGCTCTTTTTCATTTTAACTTTTTATTAGTTTTTAATTGCTAATTTAAGATAAAAATGTCGTTCTTCCTTCGATTTAGATTCACTTACTAATAAATTATTAGTCCAAGATATTTGCGTCACCAGTGGTGTCGCAATTTCATCATCTTTGTAAATTTTATAAAATTGAATCATTCTTTCTATATTTCTTTTAGTAAAACCTTTAATATTTGGATAATTATTTTTCATAAAATCTGCAATTTTTAATGTAATTTTATCACCAAATTTACTGTTTTGCTGTAATTCGTATAAATATTTTCCTACGTCTAAATATAGCGAAATCATTTCTTCATTTACTTTTTTATAAGCATTATTTTTTCTAATTTCAATTAATTAAATTATTTTATTAAAACGTGTATCTAACACTATATATCATCTCCAATCTATTTGCCATTTTGGTGTATACACCAAAATCGAAGTCTATTTTATCGTTATTAGCAATCAAATAAGAAGTTTTTGCTTTTTCTATAACTATAGAAAAATATCTCCATTCTTTATAACCAAGGATTAACATTAATTCTCTCGCACTCCAATATTCATTGCCAAATTCATCATAATGTTTAATACTTTTAAAAACATTTTCATTTATTTTTAATTCATTCATATGAATTCTCCTTTCTTAAATTCTATATCCTAGCACACCTATATTAAAAAAATTGTCAGATTATGGTATAAATACTATTTAAGTGTGTAAAGTAGTGTATAGTTGTTCTATAAATATTGACTATCGGGGGGGGGGTATATATTATACTATAATTGGTAAAATACTAAAGGAGGATTATATGAATAAGAAAGGATTTACATTAATAGAATTATTAGCAGTAATCGTAATACTAGCAATAATAGCCCTTATAGCTACACCAATTATTTTAAATGTAATTGAAAAAGCTAGAAAAGGATCAGTTGAGTCTAGTATGTTAGGATATGTAGATGCGATAGAAAAACAAGCAATGATGAGTCAAGTAGAT
>CAJOJO010000032.1 GCA_905235045.1 uncultured Bacilli bacterium | reverse complement strand
ATCTGGAAAAACAGTCGTATGTAATCCAAGTTCAGTAGCAGCTTATCGTAGAACAAATGTAACATGTACAGCAACATGCGGTAATGGTTTTTCAACAACAGGTTCTTATTCAATAGGATATTATTATGCTGGAACACCACATTCTCATAATGAAAGTCGTACGGAATGCCATGAAGAGTGTACTGGGCCAGTTTATCAAACATGTGTTCTTCCATGGGGAAATTGGGAAGGATGTCCAATTTGGCATTGTAATCAAGAATGTCATAGTTATACAGTAAGTGTATTTGATGGATATACATGTGATCATGGTGGATCATTGAGCGGTGGAACATGTTATTTCTAGGAGGCAAAAATGAAAAATAAATTATTAATAATATTAGTCCTATTATTATTTGTTGGTTGTGGTAAAACAGATACTAAAAAG
The DNA here is from genome assembly GCA_905235045.1 of uncultured Bacilli bacterium. Classification (GTDB taxonomy): domain Bacteria; phylum Bacillota_I; class Bacilli_A; order RF39; family UBA660; genus CAJOJO01. The sequence continues at coordinate 7,457 of CAJOJO010000032.1, read as the reverse complement.
GAAGAAAAAGTTAAGAATAATCCAAAAGATTTATCATATGATATGATTTATCATACAAAAGAAAAAATCGATGATAATAATACAAGAATTTATGCGGTTCTTGAAAACACAAGCACTAACAGTGGTGAAATAGCTTACATATCCTATGGTGTTAATATTAATGATAGTGCAAAAACATATACAGGTGGTGGTGAATATAATCGTAAATTTAATGCTGGTGAACAAATCATTGTAAGCTTTGAAGTACCAATAAATATTGATGAAATAGATCAAGCTATTTATGTAATGATATTTTATAGTGATAAAAATCCTATTCCAGTAGTTAAAAATAGTAAAGAGTATAAACAAGTTAATGCTATTGCTCCGGAAAACACTTTAGAAGAAAAAGATAATAAAAGTATAGTAACTATTGATACTTATTTTACCGAAGAAGCTAAACTTGGTAAGTTAAAAATAACTACTTATAATACTAATGAATCTCCAACTTGTATAGCTTACGTAGATGTTAATAAGACAGTAAAAAAAGATAAAAAATATACTTATGAATTTGAATGCGATGCAGGCATTAATATTGACGGTTATACGGCATTTGAAACATTAAAATAACTTAGAAATTTTCTAAGTTATTTTTATATACTTGGATTTTCAATACCAACAACACTATAGTCTTCATTATTTATAACAGTATATAAAACAATTAAAGTAGCTATAGTTGATAAAACTGAAGCACTTATTTGTAAATCAAATAAATCAATTTTATTTCCTTTTTCTTTAGCTATTTTTTTATTTTGAATATTAATATATAAATAACTAAATGATAGAATAACAACTAAAGTACGATTAAAAATACCAATATAATGAGCCAACTCATCAGAATAAAAATCTTTTTTAGAATATTTTAAATAATTATTATAAACAAGTGATAGTGATATAAATAAACTAATTGTAAAAACAATTGTCGTGTTTAGTTCTAATTTAGTTAAATTTTTTTCAATATTCTCGTAGTTTTTTGATAGCATTTAATTCACTTATTGTTACACATTTATATCCTTGTTTTTTAATAATTGAAATAATTTCCTTTAACGCTAAAACACTTCTTTTATAAGAATCGTGCATTAAAATAATATTTCCATCTTTTAAGTTATTGGTTGCTCTTTTAATGATTCTTTCAACACTATGGTATTTCCAGTCTAGAGTATCAATATTCCAAAGAGTAATTGAAAGATCAGTTATTTTTTTAAGCTTATTACCACTTATTCCATATGAAGGCCTAATCACTTTAATATCATAATTAAAATTTCTTTTTAATAATTGATTTGTTGTATTTATTTCAAATTTTAATTCGTTCATGTTTAATTTGGTTAATATTTTATGACTATATGTATGATTACCTATTTCGTTACCGCTATCAATTATTTTTTGGATAGTATTGGGATAATTATGAATTTTATTGCCAACTATGAAGAAAGTAGCCGAGCAATCATTTTCGCTTAAAATTTTAATTATTTCATTAGTATATTTACTAGGCCCATCATCAAAAGTTAAAGCAATAAATTTATCATTAATATCAATGTTGTTTGTTTTATATGCACGACTTATAATAACGCCAAAATAACTAAAAAAAATAATAATTATTAAGAATGATAGTTTCTTTAGCATATTTTCACCTATAAAATTATATTCAAAGGTATAAAAAATAAGAAAAAATGTGAAAATTATGCAAAAAAGTATTGATTTTCCTAAGTAAAAATGGTATTCTTTAAGTGTAAGCAAAATATAGTGCTTAAATATAATTTATAGGAGGTTAATTATGCAAGAATTAGTAAATTATATTGCTGAAGAAACAGGGTTAACAAAAGCTGATGCTAAAAGAGCAATTGATGCATTCCAAGCTGGAGTTATCAAAGGATTAAAAAAGGAAGGTAAAGTTACTTTAACTGGTTTTGCTACTTTTACAAAAAAACATAAAGCAGCATCTACAGCTCGTAACCCAAGAACTGGTGCTACTGTTCCAGTAGCAGCAAGAAATGTTGTTACAATTAAAGCTGGTTCTAAGTTAAAAGACGCTTTAAACTAAGAGACTAAGGTCTCTTTTTTATTTATCTTTTTTTGTAATGACAATGTAATGAATTTGTGTTGACATATTTTTGCCAATAGTATATACTAATAATAAAAGGAGGGATAATATGAACAATACAACTAATTTAAATGTTAGAGTTGATGCCACTTTAAAAAAAGAAAGTGATATGTTGTTTAAAGACTTAGGTTTAAATATGAGTACGGCAATTAATATGTTTTTAACGAAGTGTGTTAATACTGCTAGTATTCCTTTTACTATTGAACAACCTAAACCTAGTAGAAGTCTTAAAAAAGCATTAAAAGAAGTAAAGAAAATGGAAAAACATCCTGAAAAATACAAAACTTATCATAATGTTGATGAGTTGTTTGAGGATTTAGAGAATGACGATTAAGTTAAAGTCGCAAAGTAAATATCAAATAAAACGTACAAGTAATTTTAAACAAAATTATAAAAAAATCAAAAGACAAGGTAAGGATGTTGAAAAACTGAAGTATGTTGTTAATAAATTGGCAGATGGTATAAAATTAGAAGAGAAGTATAATGATCACGCTCTCAAAGATACCAAACGTTTTAAAGACTGTCGTGAATGTCATCTTGAGCCAGATTGGTTATTAGTCTACCAATACAAAGAAAATTAACTTATATTATTTTTAATGGAAACTGGTTCACATAGTGAAATATTTAATATGTAAGAAATATAAATATTTCTTTTTTTTTATACATAAAATTAATTGGGCGATATTATGAAAAAAATTATTTATATATTATTAATATTATTTTTACCATTAAATGTAAAAGCAATTAATACAAGTGCTAGTAGTGCAATTCTAATGGATATGGATAGTGGAAGAATACTATATGAAAAAAACGCTTATGAACCAAGATTAGTAGCTTCAATTTCTAAAATTATGACTGCTATTATAGCGGTTGAATCTGGTAAACTAAATGATAAAGTAACTGTTGGTGATGAAATATTATCGTCTTATGGATCAGGTATTTATATTAAACAAGGTGAAGTTTTAACTTTAAGAGATTTAGTTTATGGTCTAATGTTAAGAAGTGGTAATGATGCATCTTATAGTATTGCTGCATATGTTGGTGGTAGCGTCGATAACTTTGTTGAAATGATGAATAAAAAAGCCAACACTTTAGGAATGAAAAAAACCACTTTTAATAATCCTAATGGTTTAGATGAAGAAAAAGGAAATTATTCTTCAGCTTATGACATGGCATTACTTACTCAGTATGCAATGAAAAATAAAGAATATAGAAAGATTGTTAAAACAAAAAAATACCAGTTAAAAACAAATATGAATACTTATATATGGCATAATAAACATAAACTGCTTTCTAGTTATGAATATACAACAGGAGGTAAAACTGGCTTTACTGAAAAAGCAAGAAGAACACTAGTTACGACAGCTTCTAAAGATGGTATGAATTTAGTAGTAGTTACCTTAAATGATGGCAATGATTGGCAAGATCATAAAAATTTATTTGAATATGGTTTTAATAATTATAAAAAATACAAAATTTTATCTAAAGGTAATATTAAAATTGATGATGCTTACTATAAAAAATATAAACATTATATTAAAAATAATTATTATGTTTTATTAACTGATAAAGAAAAAAATGATATTCAAATTAAATATAAAATAAATAAGATACGAAAAATTAAAAATAATATGAAAATAGGAACAATTAATGTTTACTTAAACAAAAAGTTAATTCATCAAGAAAATTTATATATAAAGAAATAGGTGATAGTTTGGTAAATAAAATATGGGCTTTTTTTATCATAAGTGGTATTTTGTATTCTTTATTTACTGGTAATATAGAAGCCATAAATAAAGAAATATTAGAATCAGCTAACACTAGCTTTGAATTAATAATTAAGATATTTTCGGTTTTAGCTTTATGGTTAGGTATCATGAAGATAGCCGAAACATCGGGTTTACTAAAAAAGCTGGCTCATAAATTAACGCCGTTACTTTCTTTAATTTTCCCAGAATTACCAAAGGATCATCCATCACTTAGTTTAATCGCTTCCAATATTATAGCTAATATGGCTGGGTTAGGTAGTGCGGCTACGCCTTTTGGATTAAAAGCAATGTCATCATTACAAGAAATAAACCAAAAAAAAGATACAGCATCTCGTAGTATGATAACTTTCCTAGTTTTAAATACTAGCGGTGTCACAATAATACCAACTACTATAATATCAATGCGGATTATGTATGGCAGCGCTAATCCAACGGAAATTGTTTTACCATGTTTGTTAGCTACTATTTGTTCAACAATAGCGGGTTTACTAATGGATAGGTTTTTAGCAAGGAGGGCAAAATGATTTTTATATCTAATTTAATTATTCCTTTAATGGTTTTAATTATAATGATATATGGAATATATAAAAAAGTTAATTTATATGATGAATTTTTAACTGGCGCAGCTGAATCATTTAGTATGATTGTTAAAATATTTCCTTGCTTTCTAGCAATGATTTTGGGAATTAATATATTTTTAAAAAGTGGTGTTTTAAATCTTTTTTTAGAATTATTGGAACCATTATTTAAAAGATTTAATTTTCCTGTTGAAATTTTTCCAATGGCTTTAATGCGACCTATTTCTGGTAGTTCAACTTTAGCTATTTTAAATAATATATACTCTTTGTATGGACCAGATAGTTTTATTGGTAGACTAGGATCGGTTATCCAAGGATCTACTGATACTACTTTTTATGTTATAACTCTTTATTTTGGTAGTGTTGGAATTAAAAAAATTAGATATGCTTTGTGGGCGGGATTATTTGCTGATTTAGTTGGTATTTTTATGTCGATAATAATAGTTAATATGTTATTTTAAACATAATGACTAAAAAAATCGTAAACTAGTGTATATTTTAAAAGAAAAGTAAATATTTTCTTTTTTTTTTGTTGATTTTAAGGTATACTATATATAGAATAGAGGTTGTGTTATGATACTAAGAAAGCCATATGCGTTTTTAATTAAGAATTTTAAATTAATTCATGCTATTATAGCGGTTATGATGGGTTATTTAACTTATCGAACTAGCAAAATTGTTTCATTTATTAGTGACTATATTGGTTCATCACAATTAAAAGTTAGTGCTGAAAAAGTACAAGGATTATATGGACCAATTCTATTTGTTTTAATCGTTTTTGTTATTTTATTAAGTAGTGTTTTATTGTTTGTTTTAAAATTTAAGAAAAAACCAACAAAATTTTATATCTATAATATAATCGGTCAATTATATACTTTAGTAATGTATGCGATTTCGTATAATTTAATTAAAGAATTACAACATGGGTTAGTTGATATTAAAACTCTAAAATTAATTCAAGATTTTACAATGGGTGCTTTCTTCTTACAAATAATTGCTTTAGTTATTGTTATTGTAAGAGCAACTGGCTTTGATATTAAAGGCTTTAACTTTAAAGAAGACTTAGCTGAATTAGAAATAAAAGAAGAAGATAATGAAGAATTTGAAGTTAGTTTTGATGTTGATACTGATAGATTAAAAAGAGGACTAAAAAAAAGAATTAGATATGCTAAATACATTTATTTTGAGAATAAATTTATTATTAATATTTTGTTAGTTGTTATTATTTTAATATCAACATATTTCTATTTATCAAGTTTAAATGTTTATAGTAAAGTATATAAAGAAACTGATGAATTTAAGACCAATGAATTTATGATGCAAATAAATGAAGCATATCAAACTAAATACGATTACAAAGGAAATAAATTATTTGATGATTTTGATTTAATTATTGTTAGAATCAATGTAAGAAAGTTGTATGGTAAAAAAACAGCGTTAAATACCGGTAGATTTATTTTGAATGCTAATGGTAATAATTATTACCACATCGTTGAATATAATGATGAACTTAAAGATTTAGGAAATACATATACTGGCTCAAAAATCAGTTTAAACGAATATGAGAGTTATATTCTAGTGTTTAAAGTTAATGAAGCTGATATTACTAAAAAAATGCAATTAAGATATACTGATACAACTGGTGATGTTGTTAAAATATCGGTTATTCCTAATAATTTGAACGAAGTTCAAAATATGGGGAATTATTCCCTAGGGACAGAACTAAAATTTGATGATAGTGTTTTAGAAAAATCAACTTTTAAAATTGATAGTTATGAAATTAATAATAGTTTTCGCCTAAATTATAAATATTGTGTATATACGGGTGAATGTTTTGATGCGGTTGAAAATGTAGCGGTAAGTGCTACTGACAATTACAATAAAACTTTATTAAAATTAGTTGGTAATATAAAATTAGATGATAAATTACCAATAACAAAATATACTAGTTTATTTAGATTTATGAATCAATTTGTAACCATAAAATATAAAAAATATGGTGAAACAAATAAAATAATTGCCAAATTAAAACAAGTAAAACCTAATTCTGCTAGTGTTGAAAATACTTATTTTATTGAAGTTTCTAGTCTCCTAAAAGAAGCTGATAATATTGTTTTAGAAATAAATGTTAGAAATAAAGTGTATAATTATGCTTTAAAATGACATTTTTTCTTTTTTTTATATAAATTTTATGATATAATTATTGTGAGAATATGTATATAGAATAGAAAGGTGATAAAATGTTAAAAAAAATACTGTTATTTATTGGTTTGTTTATTTTATTGCCTATAAATGCTAAAGCAGCGCTTTGTGAAAATAAAGATATGATTGCTTATCAAGAACAAGCAAAAAATATATCTGTTACTTATGAATATGAAGAAACTGATGATGACATTATTTTTAATATTAGATTTAGTAATGTTCCAATGCAATTTACTGTTTTTGATGTAGATGCTTTTCAAAATTACTTTTATAAAGGTGATGGCGATGATTTTACATATGTAGATGCTTTTGGTATTCAAAGTTATATTCCTGTAGAATCTGAATTTGTAATTCCTAATGTTGAAAAAAATAGAAGCTATAAATTTCAAATCTTTGTAAATGATTGGTCTTGTAGATATAATATTATGTATACCCACTATGTAACAATACCTCCATATAATAAATATTATAAAGATTCTTTGTGTAAAGGAATTGAAGATTATAAATTATGTAATAAATGGGTAAATGTTAGTCGTTATACATATGACGAATGGAAAGATGAAGTTAATAAATATATAAATAAAAAAGGAATTGTAGTGAAAGAAGAAGAACCAGTTGAAGTAAAAGGCGTACTTGATTACGCATTGGATTTCTATTTAGATTATTACTACTTTATTTTACCAATTATAATAATTTTATGTATTGGTGGAATTATTTTATATAACAAGAAACACGATTTATTTTAAGAGGGTGGATGAATGAAAAAAAATA
>CAJOJO010000031.1 GCA_905235045.1 uncultured Bacilli bacterium | reverse complement strand
CATGTTTCTTAGCTAATACTTATATTCAAAAAGTAATAAAAGAAAAACAACCAAATATAAAAAATAAAGTATTTAATTATCTTAGTAATTTTGATAAAAAATTTCGTTTTCAAGACTATCCAGAAATAAATATGGCTATACCCTTAGAAAAAGGATTTGAAATTTTAGAAAAAAATGGTTTCAAAAGAAAGCAAGGATAAGCCTTGTTTTTTAATAGTTTAAAAAAAGGTATTGACTCTCCACTTAACTGGAGGTTTATAGTCATATTAAGGAGGGAATTTTATGAGTAGGAAAACTAAAATTATTATTTTAAAACAATATAAAGATGTTTTAGAATATTTAAAAAGATTTGACTTAAAAGAAGAAGTTAAATCAAAAGAAAATCCAAAAGTTTTAGTATTAACAAAAAAACGTAATGGTAAATTATATAAAGTGGCTTAAAAATTACTAATATGTTATAATATTAGTTATGAAAGAAGGGAACGATATTGTTAAAAATAGGTGAATTTTCAAAATTAACAAATGTTCCTATCAGGACACTACGTTATTATGATGAAATAGATTTATTTAAACCTGCCGAAATAGATTTATTTACCGATTATCGGTATTACAATGAGAATCAAATAGAGGATTTAGAATTAATAAACAAATTAAAATCAGTTGGCTTTACACTAGATGAAATAAAAGAAAACTGGAATAATTTTACAGATGAGTTAATGGAAGAAAAAAAGAAAGAACTAATGCAAAAATTAGAAAATGTTAATCAAAGTATAAAAGAAATTGATAAACTTCGTAGTACACTTGCAAATGGCAAGTTTACTAAAGGAAAATCAATTAAAAACGAAAAAATTAAAACTTTATTTTAGGAGGAATAGATATGAGAGAAACAAGTTTAATAATAGGTGATATAAATATTGGTAAAACAACAACAGTTTTATTCAATGAAGTAAAAAAAGCTATCGAAAAAGGGGAAAATCTTTGTTTATTAGATAATCGTGATGAATATTTTAAAACATTTTATAATACTTTAAAAGTAAATAATTATAATACTTTAGTTCTTAACTTAAAAGAACCATCAAAATCAAATGGATTTAATCCACTTAATGTGCCTTATGATTTATATAAAGAAGGAAAAAAAGATGAAGCAATTGAACTTATAAACAATTTAGCGCTTGAAATATTTAAAGACAAAAATTCTGCTGACCCATTTTGGTCAAATATGGCAGCAAACTATTTTATGGGTCTAGTTTTAATATTATTTAATGAAGGTAAAGAAACTGAAATAAATCTTGGTAGTGTTCAGGTAATGATGAATCAAGGTGAAGAAAAATATAATGAGAGTAATTATCTTAAAAGTTACTTAGATGGTTTAGATGTTACAAATGTAATCTATTCATTATTATCACCTATTGTTTATGCACCAAGTGATACAAAAATGAGTATTATTGTTGTTTGTAAACAAAAATTAAATATCTATATATATCGTGAAGAATTACTTAATTTATTAAATACTAATGATATAAATGTAAGAAATTTAAAGGAAAAAACAGCTATTATAATAATTGCCCCAAAGCAAACAGATATTGCTAATATATTATTAAATCAATTAATAGAAGTTTCAAATTTAAAATTTACTTATATTTTAGATAATTTTGATAGATTAAATTCACTTATTGATTTTTCTAAATATTTAGAAGAAGCAAGTTATGAAAATAATAAATTTATTGTAGCTGTTCATAGTATTGATGAAATAGAAGAATTATATGGTAAACATATAGTAAGTAAATTTGGAAATTTGATTAAAATGGATGATGATAAATGTATTGAAGGTATGCAAAATATTCCTGTCGGTAATGATAATAATTATCCTACATTAAATATGAGTAAACATAATTATCTTGATTTTAAAAAAGTAGTTAAGTAATAATATGTATAAATATGTTAAAAATAGGTAGCATTGTTTACCTATTTTTTATATGTTAAAATTGTCTTAAGCAGGTGATTTAATAACTAAAGAATATTATTACAAATTAGTTAATAAATATTTTAAAAATAAAGATGAAATATATTTTACCAACTAATAATTATATATCCCTAGCTTTTATTATAAATGCTAGTAAAAATAGAGAACTATTATTTAATTCCATTCAAAGTAATGAATTAGATGATAATATTAAGAAAAAAATACTACCAAAGTGGTTTTATAATCATTATGTTAAAGGTGGATTTCATAATTACGATCCATATGAAACTGAAAGATAATTAGCAATTCTTTTTGGAATTCTTAGTAAATTAATTAAAGGAATATGTGTTAACAGAATAATCGAAAGAGATAAAAAATTTTAACGAAAATAAAGAATATATTTCCTAATTGCTACATATGTAACATTGATGGTAAAGTTATCAAATAACCTTGTTTTTCTTATGTAAAAGTGATAAAATGGGTATACTTTAAGTAGGTGATAAAAATGTTTGAATTAGTATCGAAATATAAACCAAGTGGTGATCAGCCAGAAGCAATTGAAAAATTAGTTAAGGGTATTAAAAATAATGAAAAATACCAAGTATTACTAGGAGCTACTGGTACAGGTAAAACATTTACTATTGCTAATGTTATTAAAGAAGTTAATAAGCCTACTTTAGTTTTAGCTCACAATAAAACTTTAGCTGGCCAATTATATAGTGAATTAAAAGAACTATTTCCTAATAACAAAGTTGCTTACTTTGTTTCATATTATGACTATTATCAACCAGAAGCATATGTCGCAGCATCTGATACCTACATTGAAAAAGATGCCTCGATTAATGATGAAATAGATGAATTACGTCATGAGGCAACATCTGCTTTAATGACTAGAGATGATGTAATTGTTGTTGCTTCCGTATCATGTATTTATGGTATTGGTGATAAAGAGGAATATGAAAATAAAGTATTAACTCTATCAATAAATGAAGAAATTGATAGAGATACTGTTATTCAAAAACTAATTGATATGTTTTATGAACGTAATAATATGGAATTAAAAAGAGGAACTTTTAGAGTAAAAGGTGATATCTTAGAAGTAATGCCAGTTAATATGCATAGTAAAGCTATTCGAATAGAATTTTTTGGTGATACAATTGAAAAAATATATGAGTATGACACAGTAACAGGTGTTATAAGTCAAAATAAGAAAAGTATTACTTTCTTTGCGGCTAGTCACTTTGTAACAAGTGAAGAAAAAATTAAAATAGCAGTGGAAAATATAAGATTAGAGTTAAAAGAAAGATTAGAATACTTTAAAAAAGAAAATAAATTATTAGAATATCAAAGATTAAATGAAAGAACTAATTACGATTTAGAAATGCTTTTAGAAACAGGAAGTTGTCGTGGCATTGAAAACTATTCAAGACACTTAGCTTTAAAAGAACCAGGAGCTACCCCAACTACCTTAATCGATTTTTTTCCAAAAGATTTTTTGCTTATTGTTGATGAATCACATGTTACTTTACCACAAGTAAGAGGAATGTATAACGGTGATCAAGCTCGTAAAAAAGTCCTAGTTGATTATGGTTTTAGATTACCAAGTGCGATGGATAATCGACCATTAAAATTTGAAGAATTTAGTAAAAAACTAAATCAAGTTATTTGTGTTTCAGCTACTCCAGGTGATTATGAACTAGAAAAAGCTAATGTAGTAGCAGAACAAATAATTCGTCCAACCGGATTACTAGATCCAACAATTGAGGTAAAACCAACCAAAAATCAAATAGATGATCTAGTTGAACAAATAAATAATCGTATTAAAAATAACGAGCGTGTTTTAATCACCACTTTAACAATTAAAATGGCTGAAGAATTAACAAATTATCTTAAAAAAATTGATATGAAAGTTGCTTATTTACATAGTGAAATAAAAACTTTAGAGAGAATGCAAATAATTCATGATTTAAGAACTGGGAAATATGATTGTATTGTTGGGATAAACTTACTTAGAGAAGGATTAGATATCCCAGAAGTATCTTTGATTGCTATAATGGATGCTGATAAACAAGGTTTCTTAAGAAGTGATCGTAGTTTAATTCAAACAATTGGCCGAGCTGCTCGTAATGTTCATGGCCATGTAATTATGTATGCTGATACAATAAGCGAATCAATGGATATTGCGATAAAAGAAACTGAAAGAAGAAGAAATATTCAAGAAAAATATAATCATGACCATAATATTACTCCTAAATCAATTATAAAAGAAATAAAGGAAGTAATCTCTAACAATCAAAAAGTAGAAGTAGAAGAAAATAAAATGTCTAAGAAAGATAAATTAGAATTAATGGCAAAAATTGAAACTGAAATGCATGAAGCAGCTCGTAATCTTGATTTTGAAAGAGCCACTGAATTGCGTGACGCTTTATTTGAATTAAAAGCAAATATTTAGTATAATAAAAAAAGATATTGGAGGCATAAAAATGAAAAATTATGAACAAAAAATAAACGTCTTAATTGAATGGTTAATTTATATGATTTGTTATACCTTAATTTTAATAGGTATATCAATGCTATTTAAAAATACTATTCAAATAGATAATACATATTATGGATTTTGGGTATTTATAGCTTCCGTTATTATTTACTTATTAAATCAGACAATTAAACCAATAATTGTTAAAATAACAATTCCTATTTTAGCCTTAACTTTTGGTATTTTGTATCCCTTTATTAATTTACTAATATTAAAATTAGTTGATTTAATATTAGGATCCCATTTTACAATTAACGGAATATTTTATGCTTATATAGTAGCAACAATTATTTCTATTTTAAATTCGTTAATAACTCATTTAATAATAAAACCAGCGATTGGAAAGGAGAAGTAATATGAATCCCATATTTTTAGATTTAGGTATTATTCAAATATATTGGTATTCGATTTTTATTCTTTTAGGATTTTTAATAGGTGGTACTTTAGCTTTATGGGAAGCAAGAAGATGGGAAATACCAGAAGATTTTATGATAAATTTATTTTTCTATGTTATTATTTTTGCCTTTTTAGGTGCTCGTATTTACTATATCTTATTTAATTTAGAATATTACATGAATGATCCAATAAGTATGATTAAAGTTTGGGAAGGCGGCTTAGCTATTCATGGTGGTATAATTGCTTGTACAATTTTTATAATTTTTTATACTAAAAAATATAAAGTTAATACCTTAAGAATTTTAGATATTTTAGCGGTTAGTTTAATAATTGGTCAAGCAATAGGTAGATGGGGGAATTTTTTTAATCAAGAAGCATATGGCTCTGCTACTACATTAGAATTCTTAAAAGGACTTCATTTACCACAATTTATTATTGATGGTATGTTTATAAACGGAACATATTATCAACCAACTTTTCTTTATGAATCAATTGGTTGTTTATTAGGATTTATTGTTTTACTTATTTTTAGATGTCGTAAACATACAAAGGTAGGCTATGTAACAGCATTATATTTAATATGGTATGGAGTATTACGTTTCTTTATTGAATCATTACGTCAAGATAGTTTAATGCTAGGTAACTTTAAAATGGCCCAAATAGTTTCGATTATACTAGTTATAAGTGGTATTATTATCTTTATCCGATTAAGGAAAGTGTCAGTATTTGATAATAGTTATAATGGGAGGACAAATGAATAATTTTGATTGTATTATAGTAGGAAGTGGTATTGCTGGTATTACAGCTGCTATCTATTTAAAAAGAGCTGATAAAAAAATATTATTATTAGAAAATAATATTCCAGGTGGTCAAATAAATAAAACATCTAATGTAGAAAATTATCCAGGCTTCATTAAAATAGACGGTCCATCCTTAGCTGGTAATTTATTAGATCAAATTGAAAATTTAAATATTAACTTGAAATATGAAGAAGTAATTAGTATCAAAAAAGATAATAATTTTAAAGTTGAAACAAAAAAAGACACATATGAAGCACCTTATGTAATTTTAGCTACAGGAAGAACTCCTAATTCACTAGGATTATCTAATGAGTTAGAATTAATCGGTAGAGGAATTAGTTATTGTGCTTTATGTGATGGTAATTTTTATAAAGGATTAGATGTTGCTTTAATTGGCGGTGGCGATAGTGCTTGTGAAGAAAGTTTGTATTTATCTAATATATGCAATACTATAACAATAATAAATCGTAGTGATAAGTTAAGAGCATCTAGTATTTTGAAAGATCAAGTAAGTAAAAAAGAAAATATTAAAATAATTTACAATGAAGAAATTAAAAATATAAACACAGAAGATGGTAAAATAGTATCAGTTAATTTAAAAAATAGTATTTTACCTTGTAATGGTATATTTGTTTATATTGGAAGTACACCAAATCTTAATTATTTAAAAAATATTGATATTACAACTGAAAATAATTATGTCATTGTTGATAAGACAATGAAAACAAATATTGAAGGATTATATGCGGCTGGAGATATTATAAAAAAGAATACTTATCAAATAGTAACAGCAGCTTCTGATGGAGCTAAAGCAGCATCATCAGTTATTAAAAATATGGAGTGATAGTATGTTTAAAAAATACTTAACAATATTTTTTATATCAATGGTTCCTTTAATTGAATTAAGAGGCGCAATTCCCGTTGCAACAGCTTATGAATTACCAAAAGTAACATCTTATATAATATGTATTATTGGTAATATGTTACCAGTACCATTTATATATTTATTTGCGCGTAAAATTCTTAATTGGGGTAAAGATAAAAAAGTAATTGGAAAGTTTTGTAATTTTTGTTTAAAAAAAGGCGAAAAAGGTGGCGAAAAATTAACCAAAAAAGCGGGTCGTGGTTTATTTATAGCTTTGATGCTTTTTGTTGGTATACCACTTCCTGGTACAGGAGCTTGGACTGGTACTTTAGCAGCCAGTATTTTAAATATGGAATTTAAAAAAAGTATTATAGCTGTAATGTTAGGAGTATTAATAGCAGGTATTATTATGCTTTTAATATCAATTGGAATCTTTAATATTTTAGTTTAAAGCGCATTATGCGTTTTTTTAAAGATTTTATTTTTATTTTATAGTATAATATTAAAGTGTGAGGTGTATTATGGATAAGGTGTATGAATTTTTGCTAGATAAATTCCAATATGGTGACACAGTTGTTGTTGGTGTTAGTGGTGGCCCAGATTCGATGGCTTTACTTCATGTAATTATATCATTAAGAAAAAAACTTGATCTTGATGTTATATGTGCTCATGTTAACCATAATACCGGAAGACCAGGTCAAATTGAGGATGAAAAATTTGTTAAAGAATGGTGTTTAAAAAATAATGTAACTTTAGAACATATGACAATTGATGATTATGGTGACGATAATTTTCACAATGAAGCTCGTAGTAAAAGATATGTTTATTTTGAAAAAATCGTTAAAAATCATCATGCTAAATATTTATTAACTGCTCATCATGGAGATGACTTAATGGAGACAATTTTAATGCGAATAGTTAGAGGTTCAACGTTGAGAGGATATAGCGGTTTTTCTGCAATTGTTCCAATGGAGGGTTATACAATTTTAAGACCTTTCATAAATATAACAAAAGCGGATATTTTAGAATATAATAGAAATAATAATATTGAATATCGTGAAGATGATTCTAATGCTAAAGATGTATATACAAGAAATAGATTTCGTAAATATATAGTTCCGGAATTTAAAAAAGAGGATCCTAATGTTCATCAAAAGTTTGCTAAATTTAGTAAAACATTATTAATGTATAATAATTATATTGATTCAGAAGTTAAAAAATTAATTCCGGTAATATATCCACAAAATATATTAGATATAGATAAATTTAAAAAATTAGAATATGTAATTCAGTTAAAAATAATATACTATATATTAGAAAACATTTATCAAGATGACTTAATGCTTATTACTGATCAACATGCAACTTTAATATATAATTTAATTAATTCTAAAAAAGTTAACTCATATATTTATTTGCCAAATAATTTAAAAGCTTTAAAAGAATATAATAAATTAACTTTTATTACTGAACCAATTCATAGTAATGAATACGAAATTGAAATAATTGACTACTTAAATTTACCTAATGGTAAAAATATTGAAGTAATAAACGAAACTAAAGAAACTAGTAATTTTATTTGTCGTTTAAATAAAAAAGACATTGTTTTACCTTTAAGAGTTAGAACTCGTCAAAATGGTGATAAGATGCACATTAAAGGAATGGTTGGTAGTAGAAAAATCAATGATATTTTCATTGATGATAAAATTCCAACAACTGAAAGAGATATGTGGCCAATTGTCGTTGATTCAAATAATACTATAGTTTGGTTACCAGGATTAAAAAAATCAAAATATGATGTTCCAATTTCTGAAAATTGTGATATAATACTTAAATACTACTAATTGAGAGGAGAATTTTATGAATAAAAAAGTACAAAGAAATTTTTTACCATATTTATTTGTTGGTATATTTATTATTGGTGTTTTATACTTTATGAGCTATGCCAATATAAAAGTAGTTGATTTGTCATATGATGAATTCGCAAAAAAATTAGAAGAGAAAAAAATTGAAGAATTAACAATCACACCAAGAAATAGTGCTGGCGTATATGAAATTTCTGGTAAATTAAAAGGAGCAAAAGAAAACGAATCATTCTATGTTAAAACTCCTTTATCAGAAAGAATCATTTCAACTATTTTAACAGCAGCTGAAGCTAATGAACTTAAAATAGAAACTGATTCTGATCCAGCTTCAAGTACTTTATTACAATTTTTAGCTAATGTAGTTCCAACGTTAATATTATTAACAATTGCTTTTGTCTTTATATCAAAACAAATGGGTGCTGCTAATAAGTCAATGGATTTTGGTAAGAGCCGTGCTCGTTTAAATGAAGATAATAAAAAAGTGACATTTGCTGATGTTGCTGGATTAGATGAAGAAAAAGAAGAAGTTCAAGAATTAATTGACTTCTTAAAAAATCCAAAAAAATTTACTAAATTAGGTGCTCGTATTCCAAAAGGTGTTTTGTTACAAGGCCCTCCAGGAACTGGTAAAACTTTACTTGCTAGAGCTGTAGCCGGTGAAGCAAATGTACCATTTTATTATATAAGTGGTTCTGACTTTGTTGAACTATTTGTAGGTGTTGGTGCTTCACGTGTAAGAGATATGTTTAAACAAGCAAAACATAATGCTCCTTGTTTAATATTTATCGATGAAATTGATGCGGTTGGTCGTCAAAGAGGTGCTGGTTTAGGTGGTGGACACGATGAACGTGAACAAACCTTAAACCAATTATTAACCGAAATGGATGGTTTTGGTGCTAATGAGGGAATTATCATTATTGCTGCTACTAATAGACCAGACGTTTTAGACCCAGCTTTACTAAGACCAGGAAGATTTGACCGTCAAGTTACGGTTAATTTACCTGATGCAAAAGGTAGAAAAGAAATATTGGAAGTTCATGCTAAAAATAAAACTTTTGCAAAAAATGTTAAATTATCTAATATAGCAAAAAGAACTATTGGTTTTAGTGGTGCTGATTTAGAAAACTTACTTAATGAAGCGGCTTTACTTGCTGTAAGACGTAATAAAGATAATATAACAATGGCCGAAATAGACGAAGCACATGATCGTGTACTAATGGGTCCAGCTAAGATAAGTCATAAATATACTGATCATGAAAAACAAGTTGTTGCTTTCCATGAAGCTGGTCATGCTGTATTAGGACTTAAATTAGAAGGCGCTAATGAAGTTCAAAAAATTACTATTATCCCAAGAGGTCATGCTGGTGGATATAATTTAATGCAACCAAAAGAAGAAACTTATTTACAAACTAAATCTGAATTACTTGCTACTATTAGTGGTTATTTAGGAGGTCGTGTTGCTGAGGAATTAGTATTTAATGAAATAACAACAGGTGCGCATAATGATTTTGAAAGAGCTACTAAAATAGCTCGTGCAATGGTCACTGAATATGGTATGAGTGATTTAGGCTGTGTTCAATTTGAACAACAAGAAGGTAGTGTTTTCTTAGGTCGTGATTATAATAAATCAAGAAACTTCTCAAGCCAAGTTGCTTTTGAGATTGATCAAGAACAACGTAAAATTATTAATGAATGCTATGAAGTTACTAAAAAAATTATTAAAGAGAATATGGATTTATTAACTTTAATAGCTGAATCGTTACTTGAAAAAGAAACAATTACTAAAGAAGAAATTGAATATTTAGTTGAAAATGGTCACTTACCTGATGATCATGAAATAGTCGAAGAATTATCGTTAGATGATTTAACTTTAGAAGATTTAAAGGAAATAGCTAAAGAAAAAAAGATAAAAGGTTATTCAAAAATGAATAAAGAAGAATTACTTGACACATTAAAAGAGAAATAGTTTTCTCTTTTTTTAATATTATGATATAATTAAAATAGGTGATAGTATGAAAAAAGGATTTACATTATTAGAATTACTAGCGGTAATAATAGTATTAGCGGTAATATCATTAATCGCATATGCGGTAATTCAAAAAAATATTGATGTAACAAGAAGAAGTAGCTATGAAACAAGCGTTAAAAATATGATTGAAGCAGCTAAAGAATATGTTGTA
>CAJOJO010000030.1 GCA_905235045.1 uncultured Bacilli bacterium | reverse complement strand
AATAATACTGATTATACAAAATATAAAAGTCAATATAATAATATAAAATTAATAGTAAATAATGATTTTCATGATAGGTTCATTATAATTGATAGAAAAGAATTATATCATTCAGGAGCCTCATTTAAAGATTTAGGTAAAAAGTGTTTTGAAATAAGTAAAATAGAACAAGATAACATACTAGAATTATTATTAGATAATATAAAAAAGCATTTAATTAATTAAAATAAAGTGGATTAATATCTACTTTATTTTTTTTTAAATTTATAATATAATTATAATAGGTGAGTAAAATGACAGGATGGGATTTTTTAATTATAATATTTATTTTAATGGGATTAGTGGTAGGATTTAAAAGAGGATTAACTGCTCAATTATTAGCTACAGTAGGATTAGTAGTAGTAGTTATAATAGCCTTTATTATTAAAGATCCAATTGCGGAATTCATGTATAAAAATTTACCTTTCTTTGATTTTGGAGGTATATTTAAAGGAGTTTCGGTACTTAATATAATTGTATACGAAGTAATAGCTTTTATGGTTGGTATGATAATATTACTTGCTATATTTGAATTTTTAATGTATGCAACTACTGTATTTGAAAAACTACTTAAATGGACGCTTATTTTAGGTTTTCCATCTAAAATAGCAGGAGCAATCATTGGTTTAATAGAAAATTATATTATTGCTTTTATAGTTTTATATATTTTTGCCTTACCAACTTTAAATGTAAATATAGATTCTAGTATTAAAGATAAAATATTAAATAATACACCTTTCTTACATTCTTATGTTGATAGTGGTATGGTTGTAGTAAATGAATTTACGGAATTAAAAGATAAATATAAAAAATCAACTAATGCAAATGAATTTAATAAAGAAACCTTAGATTTATTACTAAAATATGATATTACCAATGTAAAAGCAATAGATGTTTTAGTTGAAAAAGGAAAACTTAAAATAGATGGAATAAATGAGGTATTAGATAAATATAGAAAGGAGTAATTTATGAACTTCGATGAACTAATAAATAAAGAACTAGTTATAGTAGATTTTTATGCTGATTGGTGTGGTCCATGTAAAATGCAATCTCGTGTTTTAGATGAATTAACTGATTATAATATCGTAAGAGTTAATGTTGATGAAAATGAAGACTTAGCTAAAAAATATGGAGTTATGTCAATACCTACTTTAATTAAATTTAAAAATGGTGAGGAAATAGATAAAAACATTGGTTTTTTAAATAAAGATAATTTAATAGAATGGATTAATAAATAATCCATTTTTTTGTCAATAAGTGACAAGTAATAACTAATATATAGATATAATGTTAAATTTTAGGTATAATATAAGTGGTGGTATAATGCAAAGATATTTTGCCAAAGAAAAAAATAATGATGAATTTATTCTAAATAATGATGATATGCGTCATATAAAACTTGTTATGCGAATGAAAGATAATGACGAAATTATTGTTGTTCAAGATAAAAAACCTTATTTATGCTATTTATTAGAAAATAAAGTAATTATTAAAGAAAAATTAGAAAGTTATGCTAATGATTTACCATATGTATGTCTAATTATTCCAATCTTAAAAGAAAATAAGATGGATTATATTTTACAAAAGTCTACCGAAATGGGTGTTAGTGAAATAATTACTTATTATGCTGAAAGATCAGTTATTAAAGAAACAAATAATAACCAAAAAAAATTAGATAGATGGATGCGTATTATTAAAGAAGCTAGTGAACAATGTCATCGTTTAGATATACCTAAAATAAGCATTAAAAACTTAAATGAATTAGCTTTAGAAGGTAAAAATATCATTTGTACTACTAATGAAAAAAGTCAATATTTGAAAAAGATTTTGAAAAGTATAGATATTTATGATAGAATAAATATAGTAATAGGTCCTGAAGGTGGATTTAGTGAAAAAGAAGAAGAATTGTTACTTAAATCTTTTGTTCCTACTACTTTAGGACAACGAATACTTAGAGTTGAAACAGTACCGCTTTTTGTAATGAGTGTCATAAATTATGAAATAATGGAGTGATGTTATGTTTGATAATCCAACAACTTTACTATTTATATTGTTAATAATAATAATTATTCTAATTATTGCATGTATTGTTTATATTATTTATAAAGAAAAACAAGAAGATAAAAAAGAAATGAATGAATTATTAGATGATGTAGCAAACGCTAAACCAAGAGATAATTTAATTAATGCTAAAATAGAAGTACCAATTGGTGAAGACTTGCCTAATAAAATAGTTAAAGAAGTAGAAGAAACAGAAAAACTTGATTTAGATAGTGTTTTAAATAAAATGCAAGAAAACCTAAATAAACAAGAAGATATTAAAGAAAAATTTGAATCAGAACAAGAAGAGAAATCAATTATTAGTTATAAAGAACTAATGGAAAATATGCAAGATGAAAACTTTAAAAATGATGTTAAAGAATATGAAGAAAATCAAGAAAAATCATATGAAGATTTAACTAAAGAAAAAGTAAAAGAATTTTTAACTAAAGAAGCAACTGAAAAAGAAAAACAAGATTCAAAAAAATTTCAAACTACCGATTTTATTTCACCAGTATTTGGTAAAATGAATGCTGATATAGAATATCCAACAGTTAAAAATTACGAAAAACAAAAAGAAGAAATAAAACAAATGCAAAATTATAAACATGCTAATGTTACGTATGATAAAAACATGGAATTTTTACAAAATCTAAAAGAATTTCGTCGTAATTTATAAAATAGGATTATTCCTATTTTTTATGTAGGAGGTTTTATGAAATCATTTAAAATATATACTTTGGGTTGTAAAGTAAATACTTATGAATCAGAAGTAATGCGTGATAATTTAATAAATAATGGTTATATTGAAGGTGAAATACCTACTGATATAGTAATTATAAATACTTGTTCAGTAACTAACACAGCAGATAGTAAATCAATGAAAACAATTAGAAAAGCTATTAAAGATAATCCTAATGCTTTAGTTGTTGTAGCTGGCTGTATGAGTCAAAATAGAAAAGAAAATATTGATGGTGTTGATATAATTATTGGCAATAAATATAAAAGTAATATAGTCTCTTTAATAAATGAATATCAAGGAAAATCAATTAATAAAGTAGAAGATGTCATGGATATTCCTTTTGAAAGTATGGTAGTTAATAATTCTCTTAAAACAAGAGCTTTTATTAAAATAGAGGATGGCTGTGAGAACTTTTGTAGTTATTGTATTATTCCGTATACTAGAGGTAATGTTCGTTCTAAACCAAAAGAAGATGTTTTAAAAGAAATTAATAATTTAGTTAATAAAGGCCATAAAGAAATAGTTTTAACAGGTATTCATACTGGTCATTATAATATTGGCAATTATAATTTTTCTGATTTACTAGAAGACATTTTAAAAATAAATAAATTAGAACGTTTAAGAATATCTTCAATTGAAATAACTGAGTTAGATGATAAATTCTTTAGATTGTTAGAAAATTCATCTGTTTTAGTAGATCATATGCATATACCTTTACAATCTGGTTCTAATAACGTATTAAAACAAATGAATCGTAAATATGATAAAGAATACTTTATTAAAAAAATAGAAAAAATAAGGAGTATTAGACCTAATATTTCTATTACTACAGATGTTATAGTTGGATTTCCTGGGGAAACTGATTTAGAACATAAAGAAACTATTGAAACAATTAAAAAAATCAATTTTTCTAAAATACATGTATTTCCTTATTCTGATAGGATTGGTACTAAAGCATCTACTATGCCTAACCATATTAATGAATTAGTAAAAAAGCAAAGAGCAAATGATTTATTAGAACTATCAAAACAATTGGAAAAAAATTATATGCGTAAATTTATTGATAGTAATATTATATTTATTCCTGAAGTATATAAAGAAGGATTTATAATTGGTCATACAGGAAATTATTTATTAGTAAAAGCATTAGGTGATGAAACTGATTTAAATAAGAATGTTTTAGTTCATCTTAAATGTGTAAACTATCCGTATATAATGGCTGAAAAAATTGACTAAAAAATAAGCAAAATGATATAATTTATATAGGAAGTGAACCATATGAAAGAAATTGAAACAATGAGTTTTATGAAACAAAAAAATAATTGTGACATATTTCACGAAAATGATGAAAGATTTCAAGAATTAGAAGAACAAAGAAAAAAAAGAAGTAAAATTAAAAAAATAGCTATTTATGGTAGTACATTTGTTGTATTAGCTTCATCAGTAGTTTTAATAAAAAAACAAATAAATTATTTAAATAAACCAACTACTATTGTTGTTAATGACATATTGGCTAATGAAGGATTATTAGAAACTGATAATGGAAAAAAAGTTGATCCAAGAAAGTTTGATTCTGAACATTTAGATGAAATGTATAAATATTGTAGGGAACATAATCTTGATCCAGCTACTTTAAGAGCTCAATTAATTCATGAATATATAAAGGACCATAAAGATGTTAATGAAGATATGCTTATGGAACAATTAGCAAGTAAATATCCAGGTATTTTGAATAATGATCTTATTATTACAGTAGAACATGAAAATAAAGCTAAATAGCTTTTTTTTATGTTATAATGAATAGGGTGATTAAAATGGAATTATACATTAAAGGTCAATATAATCATTGTATATTTAATTCTAATAATGGATATATTATTGGTTTAATTAAAATATCAGAAACTAATGATCAAGAATTATTAGATTATGTTGGTGAAAATGTAACTTTTACTGGTTATTTTGCAGAATTAAATATAAATGACAATTATATTTTCTATGGTGAATTAGTTGATCATCCTAAATATGGTTTGCAATATCAAGTAAAATCATATGAAAAAATTAAACCCCAAGATAAAGATGGTATAATTCTATTTTTAAGTAGTAAACTTTTTAAAGGTGTAGGCGTTAAATTAGCGACTCGGATTGTAAATACATTAGGGGAAAAAACTTTAGATCTAATTTTAGAAGATAAAAATAATTTACTTAAGGTACCAAAAATAAGTAAACAAAAAATAGATATTATATATGATACTTTAGAAAAATACGAAGAAAGTAGTAAAATAGTTGTCTATTTAACTGATTTAGGCTTTAGTATGCGTGAATCATTAAGTATATATAATAAATATAAGAATGAAACAGTTAACATAATTAAAAATAATCCTTATCAATTATTAGATGATAATTTAGATATTTCTTTTTTAAAACTGGATAAAGTGTATTTAGATTTAATTAAAGAAAAAGATAGTTATTTAAGAATAAGTGCTTGTATAATATACATAATGCGTAATTTAATATATACTAACAGTGATACATATCTATATTATGATGAAATAAGTAAAAATCTTAATAAATATTTAGGATTTAAAGTAGACAATGATACTCTATATAGTTATTTAACTGATTTAGAAAGTAATAAAAAAATTATTATTAAAAATGATCGTTATTATTTAACTGATATATATAAAGATGAATTAGAAATAATTGAAAAAATCACTTATTTAAATGAATTACCAAAAGTTATTAATCCTGATTTAGATAGATATATTAAAGAATTAGAAGAATTTAATCAAATAAAATATTCTGAAAAACAAAAATTAGCTTTAAAACATGTTTTTAGTGATAATGTTTTAATTATAACGGGTGGTCCTGGTACAGGTAAAACAACTTTAATAAAAGCAATTGTTGAGTTGTATGGTAAAATATATGATATACCTTATAAAGAAGTAGTAAATGATATTGCTTTACTCGCACCAACAGGAAGAGCAAGCAAAAGAATGAGTGAAGTAGCGTTATTTAAAGCTTCAACAATTCATCGTTATTTAAAATGGGATAAAGATACTAATAGTTTTTCTGTTAATAACTTTAATCCTAATCAAGAAAAAATAATTATTGTTGATGAAGTAAGTATGATTGATACAAATTTACTTGCTAGTTTATTTCGTGGGACATTAAATAATATTAAGTTAATATTAGTAGGCGATTATAATCAATTACCTAGTGTTGGACCAGGACAAGTATTAAAAGATTTAATTGAAAGTAATTTAATTAATGTTATTGAATTAGACTTGTTATATCGTCAAGGTAAAAACTCATATATTAGTGAATTAGCTTATCAAATAAAGGAAAATAGTTTTGATAAATTAAATAAAAAAACTGCTGATTTTATGTTTTTAGAATGTCCTTCAAATAAGATAGCTAATAGTATTGAAAATATTGCTAAACAAATAAAAGAACATGATTATGATTATCATAAATTTCAGTTTTTAGCGCCACAATATATGGGAATAAATGGAATTGATAATTTAAATAAAAAATTACAAGATATTTTTAATCCCCATTCTAAAGAAAAATATGAAGTTAAATCAGGTGATATTTTCTTTAGAGAAGGAGATAAAATACTACAATTAGTTAATATGACTGATGAAAATATCTTTAATGGTGATGTGGGTATAATTAAATATATTATTCCTTTTTATGAAAGTGATTCTGGTAAGAATGAATTATATATTGATTATGATGGCCATATTGTAAAAATTTTACCAAGTGATTTTAATAAAATAAAACACGGATTTATTATTAGTATTCATAAATCACAAGGTAGTGAATTTGATACAGTAATTATGCCAATATGTAATGATTATAAAAGAATGCTTTATAAGAAGCTTATTTATACTGGTATAACTAGAGCTAAAAATAAACTGATTATGTTAGGTGAATTAGATGCTTTTTATTATAGTGTTCAAAATGATAAAGAAATATTAAGAAAAACATCTTTAAAAGAAAAATTAATGTATAAAAATAAAGAAAATAGTTAAACTAAAAATGTATATATATACAAATCATATTTTTTAGCAGGAAGGTGATTTTTATGAAGTTAGGTAAAGATATGGCTCTTATGGGATTAGGAGCTGGAGCTGTTTTAGCATATCAAAAGTATAAAAAACCATTGAAGAAAAAAATGGATAAAATGACGAAAAAGACAAAGAAAAAAGCAAATGATACGCTAGAAGATATGATGTAGAAAAATCCTCCTTTATGGAGGATTTTATACTTGTATTTACATATTTTTTATACTATAATATCTTAATAAGAGGTGGTTTGATTGGATAATAAATTACCAATAACTTGTATGGTAATTATTTTATTAGCAGTATTTTTTAGTTTTTTTAAAGAACCAATAAGAGAAGTTAAACCAATAGTTATCGAAAAAAAAGAAAAAGAAGTTATTGAAGAACCAATTATTAATGAGGAACCTGAAGTTATAGAAGAACCAGTAGTACAAGAAGAACAAATATATTCAACAGGTATACCAGTATTAAATTATCATTTTTTCTATAATGATGATAATAATAATTGTAATGAAACAATATGTTTAGCTAAATCTAAACTAGAAGAACATTTAAAATATTTAACCGAAAATGGTTTTAAAACATTAACAATGCAAGAATTTATTGATTGGTATGAAGGAAGAATAGAAGTTCCTTATAAATCAGTTTTGATTACAATTGATGATGGAGCAATGGGAACAAGTTTTATAAATGGTAATATTTTAATACCTTTATTAGAACAATATAAAGTAAATGCTACATTGTTTTTAATAACTGCTTGGTGGGATAAAGACAATTATAAATCAGATTACTTAGAAGTAGAATCACATGGTCATGATATTCATGTAACTGGTGAATGTGGAAGAGCAAAATTACAATGTTTAACCTATAATGAATTATATAATGATTTAAAAACATCAATGGATATTTTAGGTTCTAATAAATCATTTTGTTTTCCATTTTATACATCATCAGGTATCGCACCACAAGTTTTACAAGATTTAGGTGTTAAAGTTGCTTTTGGTGGTGGTGGATATAATGCTACAAGAAATAGTAATCGTTATTATATTCCACGTTATCCAATATATGATAATATTACAATGGATCAGTTTATAAATATGGTAAATTAAAAGATTTATATTTAACTCTTTTTTTGTATATAAGTGTAAAGTATAATAAAAAATGATATATTTAATATTTAAAATATTATATAATAAATATAGAAAGTAGGAGTTATATGAAGAAAAAAGGATTTACGTTAATAGAATTATTAGCGGTAATAGTAGTATTAGCAATAATAGCGATAATTGCAATACCACTAATTACAAATGTAATTGA
>CAJOJO010000029.1 GCA_905235045.1 uncultured Bacilli bacterium | reverse complement strand
GAACATAGAATGAGAGAATCTTATTATTTATTTACTAGTGAGGAAGAAGCGTTTTATCATGTTTTAAGAGAATACAACATTGATCCCGATAATTTTGATAAAACAAGTTTATCAGAAGAAGAAATGAATGCGATTGAACAAAGATATATGGAACTAGTGTATGGTGCTCTTAAGGCACAAATAGCATATTTTATTCCTGATAGTATGTTACCATCAGGATATGCTGATTGGGATATTGAAGAATTTGAAGGAAATCCTTTTGAGGGTAATTTATCAATAGAAAAAGTATATACAGTGAAAAATAACAATGTTCCATCAAATGCGATAGGAAGTAAAGATATATCCGCAAACAATGATGGAAGCGTAATGGTATGGTTTATGGATCAAGATAATGATTCAAAATATGAAATGTATATTGGTCAAGATGGTGGAGTAATAGCTCCAGTAAATTGTACTTATTTATTCTTTGGATTTGCATTAACAAGTTCTGAAAATCTAGAAATGGATTTATGTAATTTTAATACCCAATATACACAAAAAATGTCTTCGATGTTTATGGGTTGTGAATCATTAACAAGTTTAGATTTAAGTTCATTTAACACATCAAAAGTAACAGATATGCATGGTATGTTTGATGATTGTACTAGTTTAACAAGTTTAGACTTAAGTCATTTTAACACATCAAAAGTAACAGATATGAGATGGATGTTTGCTTGGTGTTCTAGTTTAACCAGTTTAGATGTCAGCCATTTTGATACATCAAAAGTAACAGATATGAGTGGTATGTTTGATGAATGTTCTCATTTAACAAGTTTAGATGTCAGCCATTTTAATACATCACAAGTAACAGATATGAGATTGATGTTTACTGAATGTTCTAGTTTAACCAGTTTAGATGTAAGCCATTTCAATACATCAAACGTAACAGATATGTCTTTTATGTTTGATGAATGTTCTAGTTTAACAAGTTTAGATGTCAGCCATTTCAATACATCACAAGTAACAGATATGTCTTATATGTTTGTTCATTGTTCTAGTTTAACAAGTTTAGATTTAAGTTCATTTAACACATCAAAAGTAACAGATATGTCTTGGATGTTTTATCATTGTAATAGTTTAACAAGTTTAGATTTAAGTTCATTTAACACACCAAAAGTAACAAATATGTATGGTATGTTTCTTGATTGTTCTAGTTTAACAACAATCTATGTAGGACCAAACTGGGTAATAAATAGTGGAACAGATACAACAGATATGTTTTCTAGGTGTGGTACTGATCACGTAACATTAAAGTCTTAAAAGAATAAGTAAAAAACTATTCTTTTTTTATATAAATCGACAAATTATGACTTATCTATAGACTATAATTAACTTGGTGATATAAATGAAAAAAAGTATAATATTATGTATTATAGTTGGTGTTATATTAGGAACTTATATGTTTTCTAGGTATGATAAAAAAGAATTGTCTTTAGTTTTAAATGAAATAGATAAAACTATCTATGTATTTCAGTATGGAGTATATGAAAATGAAGAAAGTTTAAAAAATATTAATATTAAATATACATATGAAATAAAAGATAATAAA
Organism: uncultured Bacilli bacterium; assembly: GCA_905235045.1. Lineage (GTDB taxonomy): Bacteria > Bacillota_I > Bacilli_A > RF39 > UBA660 > CAJOJO01. The sequence goes on along the minus strand of CAJOJO010000029.1, from coordinate 8,155 downwards.
TACTATGTATATGTTGGTATGACATCTAAAAAACAAAATATAGCTAAATTAGAAAATTATTTTAATAGCCAAAATATTAAGGCATATGTTAAAGAAATAAACCTAGATGATGAATTCTATAATGTAATAAAACAATATGACTTATTATTAGATGAAGCAGAAACAAATGAATCAATTAAAACAATAATGGAAACAGTAGTAGCTAAATTTGAGGAAATAATCTTAAATGACAAAAATAAAAGAATTACCACTTAATGATCGACCAATAGAAAGATTAATAAATATTGGTGCTTCTGCTTTATCAAATGATGAATTACTCGCTATTATTTTAAAAACTGGTACTAAAGAATTATCTAGTAAAGAACTAGCTTTAGAATTATTAAAACAAAAAAAATTATCTGAATTAGTTAATATTACTTATGAAGAATTAATTAAAATAAAAGGAATAGGACCTAAAAAAGCAAGTGTATTACTTGCTTGTATTGAATTTTCAAAAAGGTTAAATAAAATATATGATAATATTAGAGGAATAAAAATGAATCATCCAAGTATTATATATAATTATTATAAAAATATTTTAAAACACGAAAAAAGAGAACACTTTTATGCGATATACTTAGATAATAGTGGAATTATTATTAAAGATAAATTACTTTTTTTAGGAACAATTAACTATAGTATGGTAAGTCCAAGAGAAATATTTAAAGAAGCATATTTATGTGATTCTACATCAATTGTTTTACTACATAATCATCCAAGTAATAATGTATTGCCATCTTCTAATGATTATATGACAACTAAACATTTAAAAGAAATAGGGGATATATTAGGAATAAAAATAGTTGATCATATAATAATTGGTAAAACAAAATACTATAGTTTAAAGGAAAATGATGAATTATGAAAAAAACAATTATTATTTCCGGTATAATTTGTTTTTGTTTCCTTTTTTTATTTTTTTTAAATAATAATCGTAATTTAACTATAATTGAATCATTTATTAAAAATACTACTTTATTTGTAGAAAAAATAATTGATAAACCAATTAATTATATTGATACTAACTTAAAAAAAATCAATGAAAAAAATAAAATATATAAAAAATATAAAATAATTCAAGAAGAAAATAAAAAATTGAAACTAGAAAATGATAAATATAAAGTTACTTTAGAAGAATTAAATAATTTAAAAGAAAACTTAAATTTAAAAAATAGCTTAATTGATTATAAAATAATTGATGCTTATGTTATTAATCGTAACATTGGAACATTCTATAATCAAATAATAATTGATAAAGGAAAAAAAGATGGAATAAAAAAAGATATGAGTGTTATTAATAGTAAGGGGTTAATTGGTAGAATTACTAAAGTAACAAATAATAATAGCGTTGTTAAATTAATAACTAGTACTAACGAAAAAATAGGAATTGAAATAAATAATCAGTATGGCCTTATAAGTGATTATCAAAATGGTTATTTTATTATTGAAGGAATTAATGATAACTTTAATCAAGGCGATGTTGTAACAACTATTGGTACTAATAATATCCCTAAAGGATTAAAAATTGGATATATAAAGAAAAGTATTACTGATAAATTTAATCTAACTAAAAAAATATATGTTCAATCATATGTTAACTTTGATAATCTAGATTATGTGATGGTTATCGATATATGATAATTGCTTTTTTATTAGATGGAATTATCGCTAAATACTTTACCCTATATCCAACATTAACACTACTTAGTTTAATCTTTTTAAAAGAAAATAAATACTTAATTGTTATAATAGTTGGTTTATTATATGATATCACTTACACCGACACCTTATTTTTAAATACCATTATTTTTTATTTACTATTATACTTTATTGATTATTATTTTTCTAAATTTAATAAAAACTTTCTTAGTACGATCATATTAGGAATTATTTTAATTCTAATATATCGTTTTAGTATTTATACTATTTTATATTTATTAAATATAGTAAACTTAAATATTATTTCTTTTATAAAAATACTATTATTATCGTTTATAAGTTTAATTTACGTTATTATTAGGTGTTTTTATGAAAATTTGCTATAATTTAAGTGGTGATTTTATGAAAGTATCATTACTTGGTATAGGTGAAGAATTAGGCTTACCATCCAGAAAACATCATAAACAAAACTTTGAAACAAGATTATTAGATAGTATTGAAAAAGAATTAAGAAAAAAATATCAGGTAAATAAACTAAATACTTTTTCTTATATGTTTAATAAATCATGGCATATATCTTCAATATTAAAAAATAATTTGACCTTAGATGAATTAGAACGAATAAGAAGAATTGGTAATGATTTTGCTAAAAAAGAGTCACTAGCGATGCGAATTTTCTCGCCAAAAATAAAAAAAGAGACAAAAGAAAATATCAATCTTTCCACTTTTTTAAGTAATAATAATGTTATATTATATGATATTGGAACGAATGACTTTATGTATTACTGTGGAACTAATGTAGTAGCTTCTCATATCTTGCTTCATAAAAATAAACAAGCTAAAAAAATTTTAGAAAATGAACAAGTATATCTTGATGTTATAAATGGGGTAAGAGAAAACATCGAACTACTAAAAAAAATAAATCCTAATTCTAAAATATATGTACTAGGATTCTCTTTAAAAATATATGTCCCTAAATTTATATATAAATTATATAAAAACACAAAAATTTATAAAGAATTAAATAAAGCACTTTATAAATGGAATAATATGTTAAAAGAATTAGAAGATATTATTTTTATTGATTTAGAACTTTATAACAGTAAAGAAGAAGCAATAAATAAAATACCACCTAATATTTTAGTTGGTAGTAAATATTCTAATCATATTGAACATACTGGTATATCAGGAATGATAAATGATTTAGAAAATGATTCTATTCATATTAAGGAAAAAGAAAGACAAATAGGTTATTTAAAAAAGATATTATAAAAAAATATCTTTTTTTTAAATTTAATTTTCGTTTAATTTTTCTTTCATATAATCTAATTGTCAAAAGAAAGGAAGATAAAATGTACGACAAATTATTTAAAAGAGTTGAAACAAAGTATGTGCTTAATAAAAAAGAACAAGAAGAATTTATGAGACGTATTCAATCTTATGTTCAAGAAGATAAATATTTTAAATCAACAATCGGTAATTTATATTTTGATAATAACAATAATGATTTAATTATTAATTCTTTAGAAAAACCAATATTCCGAGAAAAAGTTAGACTTAGAACTTACGGAGTACCAAATGAAGTGTTTTTAGAAATAAAAAATAAATATGATGGAGTCGTTAGAAAAAGAAGAATTAAATTAAGTTTGGATGATTATTATAGATTTTTAGAAACACCTAGTAATAAAATTGATAACCAAATATTAAAAGAAATTAAATACTATATTGATTATTATAAATTATATCCGAAAATTTATATTGGCTATGATCGTGTTAGTTATCAAGGAATTAGTGATAATACTTTAAGAATCACATTCGATAGTAACTTAAGAAGTAGAAGAAATAATTTAAAACTAGAATGTGGTAGTGAAGGGGAAAAATATTTTAGCGATGATTATTATATTATGGAAATAAAAACAAAAGATGCTTTACCTATTTGGTTAGTTAATATTTTATCGGATTTAAAAATATATCCACAGTCATTTTCAAAATATGGAAGCATTTATAAAAAGGAGGGTGAAATATAATGCTTAATAATTTATTTAATTCTGAGACATCTATTATGGATGTAAACTCACTAATTATTTGTACATTGATGTCACTTATTTGTGGTTTAATAATTGCTTTAACTCATAAATATACATCAAAATATACAAAAGGTTATTTAACTACAATAAGTTTATTACCATTTTTAGTTCAAATTGTAATTATTTTAGTTAATGGTAATTTAGGAACTGGAGTAGCAATCATGGGAGCGTTTAGTCTGGTAAGATTTAGGAGTTTACCAGGTAATGCGAAAGAAATATTAACTGTTTTCTTTGCAATGGTAATTGGTCTTACTATTGGCACAGGATATGCTTTATTTGCTCTTATCATAACCATTTTAGGATCTTTATGTTTAATTATTTATAATAAACTAGATATCTTTAAAGTATCTGGAAATAGACAAATCTTAAAAATAGTTATTCCAGAAGACTTAGATTATACTGGTGTATTTAATGATTTATTAATTAAATATTGTAAAGATAGTACTTTACAAACAGTCAAAATGATTGATATGGGTAGTATGTATGAATTAAAATATAATATTATTTTAAAAGACGTTAATAAACAAAAAGAATTTATTGATGAATTAAGAGTTCGTAATGGTAACTTAAAAATTATTTTAAGTCGTGAATTAGAAGAAGGTGATTTATAATGAAAAAAAAGATAATTATTATAGTTAGTATTTTAGTTGTTTGTACTATTTTAGGAATTATATGTTTAAATACTAAAACTACTACTGATTGGAGTAAATATGATACTACCGAAGTAACTAGTGATGAATCATTAAAGATTACCCAAGGTGGTGTTTATACCATAAGTAACGATATTAGTGATGGAGGAATAATTATTGATACTAATGAAAGCGTTAAATTAGTTTTAAATGGTGTTAGTATTAAGAATTCTAATGGTCCGGCTATATTGGTACTAAATGCTAAATTAGTAGAAATTGAATTAGTTGATACTAATACTTTAGAAGATGGTAGTACTTATAGTAACGAATACACTGACTATAATGCAGTTATTTATAGTAAAGATGATTTAAGTTTTAGTGGTACAGGTACTATAAAAATTAAAGCCAATTATAAAGATGCAATTACTTCAAAAGATACTTTAACAATAAAAGATGGAACTTATATTATTGAATCTGCTGATGATGGTATTAGAGGAAAAGATAGTTTAACAATTGAAAATGGAACATTTACCATAACTAGTAAAGATGATGCATTAAGATCTGATGGAATCATAACAATTGAAAATGGTAAATTTACAATTACCGCTAATGAAGGAATTGAAGCAACATACATTAAAATAAATGGTGGGGAAATAAATATAGAAGCTAGTGATGATGGTATAAATGCAGCTAATAAATCTGACGAATACAGTGTCACTATTGAAATAAATGGGGGAACTATCACAATTGTTATGGGCCAAGGTGATACTGATGGAATTGATTCAAATGGTGACATTATAATAAATGGGGGAACTATTAATGTAACTGGTCAATCAACATTTGATTATGATGGAAAAGGTGAAATAAATGGTGGTACAGTTATTTGTAATGGACAAAAAGTAACAACTTTACCAAACCAAATGATGGGTGGAATGCCAAATGGTAATATGGCACCAGAAGAACAAAATGTTAGACAATATAGAAGATACTAAAAAAATCATTAAAGGAGGTGATAGATGAGCAACGTAAATCCTACTATCTAATAAAATCCAAAAACGTTAGAAAATTCTAACGTTTTTAATATATTTTTAAAACTAAAACATATACTTTAGTGGTGATACAATGAAATATATAAATCGGGTATTATTTGTATGTTTATTAACAGTATTAACTTTAATTATACTAAAAGCTAATAGTAATTTAAAAACACCATTTTATAAATATGTATATGAAGATAATATATCTTTTGCTGATATAAATAAATTATATAAAAAGATGTTTGGTGAACAAATACCTTTTATCCATGAAAAAACAAAATTAGTTATGAATGAAAAACTAACTTATAAAAAGCAAGAAAAATATAAAGATGGTGTCTTGTTAGAAGTTGATGAAAATTATCCAGTTTCCGCTTTAAAAGAAGGAATGGTAGTATTTGTTGGGGAGAAAGAAGGTTATGGTAAAACAATTATTATAAGTGGTACTGATGGCATTGATATTTGGTATGGTAATGTAAATAGTAATGTTAAGATATATGACTATATAAACCAAAACAGCTTAATTGGTGAAGCTATTGACAGTAAACTTTATATTGTAATTAAAAAGGGTGAACAAATCCTAAATTATGAAGATTATATCTAAGATAAAAATTCATCCTTTTTTTTATTTTTTTACGCTTGTTTGTTTATTTAATGGTTTATTTAAAGATTATATTTATATTACTTTTATAGTTTTATTTCATGAATTAGGTCATATATTAGTAGGCTTATATTATAAATGGGATATAAATAAAATAGTTGTTTTACCATTTGGTTGTTTAACTATTTTTAATAATTTAGTCAATGTTAAATTAAAAGAGGAATTTTTAGTTACGATAGCTGGTCCAATATTACAATTATTTCTATTTTTTATAAATAATTCTAAATTTCTTTATTATAATAAAATATTATTAATATTTAATTTAATTCCCATTATTCCTTTAGATGGATCTAAAATAATCCATATTTTATTAAATAAAATAATATCGTTTAAAAAAAGTGAATTAATTTCTATTATCATATCATTTATAATGATTTTTTATTTATTTATGGCGAGTAATTCTTTAATGAGTTATTTAATTATTTTATTATTACTAAAAAAAGTAATTGAAACTATTTTAATGCATAAATATATTTTTTATAAATTTTTATTAGAAAGATATATTTATAAATTGCCTTTTAAAAAAGTTAAAAAAGTTAAAAAAATTAGTAAAATGAAAAGAGAATATCGTCATTTATTTTATTTAGAAAATAAATATTATACAGAAAAGGAAATATTAACTAAAATGTTTGACAAATAAAGGGAAATGTGCTAAAATTTGTTATTGTGTAGAGCCTCACTCTACAACCACACAGAAAAGGTTTTAAAACAATTTTGTACCTTAATGGTGAGTCTGAGAATATATTAAGGAGGTATAGTATGAAAGCAGTTATTGAAACTGGTGGTAAGCAATACTATGTAGAAGAAGGAACAGTTCTTTACGTAGAAAAATTGAATGCTGAATCAGGAAGTGAGTATGTATTTGACAAAGTTTTAATGGCTAATGGTGTTGTTGGTCATCCATATGTTAATGGCGCTAAAGTTATAGCTGAAGTTAATAAACATGGTAAACAAAAAAAGATTTTAATTTTCAAATACACACAAAAAAAGAAATATCGTAAGAAACAAGGTCATCGTCAACCTTACACTAAAGTAACTATTAAGAAAATTGATTATAAATAATGATTAAAGTTAGTGTTAAAAAAGATAGAATAATCATTAGTGGTCATTCTGATTATAGTGTAAGTGGAAGTGATATTGTTTGTGCTTCAGTTAGTAGTATTGTTATAACTAGTATTAATGCTATATTAAGAGTTGATAATAGTGCTATTAAGTATGAAAAAAATGATGGTTTTATTGATATTGAAATATTAAACCATTCTAATATAGTTGATTTATTAATAGATAATATGATAAGTCTATTAGAAGAATTAGCTAATCAATATGATGAAAATATTAAAATAGATAAATAAGGAGGTGTACCTATGAAATTATTACTTTTAGATATTCAATTATTTGCCCATAAAAAAGGACAAGGTTCAACTAAAAACGGACGTGATTCTGAATCTAAAAGATTAGGTGCGAAAGCTGCCGATGGTGAATTTGTAACCGGTGGTTCTATTCTTTATCGTCAAAGAGGAACTAAAATTTATCCAGGTAAAAATGTAGGTATTGGATCAGATGATACGGTATATGCTAAAATAGATGGATATGTTAAATATGAAAGAGTCGGTAAAGATAAAAAACAAGTTAGTATATATGCAGAAAGAGTATAATTACTCTTTTTTTTGTTTATTAAGGAGGAATTCTTAATCATATTATCGTAAGATTATAATAGGAGATGATTTAATGAACTATTATGATCAAATAAAAAATGAATTATTAAATTATGAAATAGCCAAAAAAGTAAAAGAGTATTCATTAAATAAAGTTGAACTTAAAACAAAGTTTAATGTTGGTAAAATGCTAATTGCAAGGTGGTGAATCACGAGCTAAATATGGAAATAAACTAATTAAAGAATACTCTATTCAATTAAGTAAAGAATTAGGAAAAGGTTATAGCGTTCAGAATTTAAAAGAGATGCGTCAATATTATTTATATGTTGAAAAAGGACGCCCAATGGGCGTCCAATTAGAATGGAGTCACTATAGAAAATTAATGTACTT
>CAJOJO010000028.1 GCA_905235045.1 uncultured Bacilli bacterium | reverse complement strand
ATTAAGTGAATCAGTGAAGTAGTAATCTCCAGATGAGTCAGCAGTTTGCCAAATCATAAATTGAGTAATAGCATACCACTTTGTATCTGTATGATTTTTGTAACCATATCCAAAGTGAGCTATTTTAGATATTTTATCTAGTTGAGTACTTGATAAATTTGTTGGATTATTAGTAGAGTTATAGATAGAACTTTCATTAAAGAAATTAAATGGTTCTATACAATAGGCAAATTCATTAGTACCGGTTTTTCTAAAAAATCTAGCTTTTTGATAGTAGATAGTTTTTGTTGAATATTGATATTTATTCATATAAATATTATCGATATATTCGCCTTCATAAAAAGTAGTAGTTTCAGCATTTGTATTTATAGAGTTTATAAAAAATATACTAAAGAATAATATTAAGAAAAAATTTATTTTTTTTATGATAATCCCTCCTTTTTTTCTTAATGTTGTGATAGTATCATTGTTTTTTTAGAAGTGCAAATGAAGGTTTTGATAAATTTATAATAATATTTACTTGAATTTTGATTTTTTATTTAATGATTTAGTTAAATTCGAATTGTATATATTTATAATTTAAATCTTTAATTATATGGTATAATATGTGCGAGGTGATTAAATGACAGATATAGAAATTTCGAGAAATAGTAAAAAACTTAATATAGTTGATGTAGCAAAGAAGATTGGTTTAGATAAAGATGATTTAATTTTATATGGTGATTATAAGGCTAAATTAAAAGTTAATCTTAATAATCCAAAGGGAAAGTTTATTTTAGTTACAGCTATTAGTCCTACTCCTTTTGGAGAAGGTAAAACTACTGTTAGTATTGGTCTTGCGGATGCTTTAAATAAAAAGGGTAAAAAAGTAATTGCAGCTTTGAGAGAACCATCAATGGGTCCTGTTTTTGGTATGAAAGGTGGAGCAACTGGTGGTGGATATAGTCAAGTTGTACCAATGGAAGATATTAATCTTCATTTTACTGGAGATTTTCATGCGATTACTTCTGCGAATAATTTGATTTGTGCCGCAATTGATAATCATATATATTTTGGTAATAGTTTAGATATTCAAGAAGTTACATTTAAAAGATGTTTAGATGTGAATGATAGAGCTCTAAGAGATGTTGATTTAGGGTCTAGACATGATTCCTTCTCTATAAGTTCTGCTAGTGAGATTATGGCTTTATTTTGTTTAGCAACTTCTCTTGATGATTTAAGAGAACGTTTAGGTAATATTGTTGTAGGAATTAATAGTAATGGTAAATATGTTTATGTTAGAGAATTAGGTATAGTTGGTTCTTTAATGGCTTTATTAAAGGATGCTTTTTTACCTAATTTAGTTCAAACATTAGAAAATACTCCAACTATTATTCATGGTGGTCCTTTTGCAAATATTGCTCATGGTTGTAATAGTGTCGTAGCATCTAAGACTGCTCTTTCTATTGCGGATTACGTTGTTACTGAAGCTGGGTTTGGAGCTGATTTAGGTGCGGAAAAGTTTTTTGATATAAAATGTCGTGTTTCTGGATTAAAGCCTGATGCAGTGGTATTAGTTGCTACTATTAAGGCTTTAAAGTATCATGGTGGTGCTAAGAAGGATATGATTTTTGAACCTAATATGGAAGCAATTGAAAAAGGCTTTGCTAATTTAGATAAACATTATGAAAATTTAAAGAAGTTTGGGGTAGAAGTAGTTGTATGTTTGAATAAATATAATACTGATACCGAAGAAGAGGAAGAATTATTTATTAAACATTGTAATGAAATGGGTTATAAGTATGCTATAAGTAATGCTTATGCTTTAGGTAGTGAAGGTGCAATGGATCTTGCAGATGCTGTTCTTAATACTTCTACTAGTGATTTTAAATTTCTTTATAAAGATGATGATTCTCTTATTGATAAGATAAATACTGTATGTAAGGAAATATATGGAGCTTCTAAAGTTAATATTTCCAAAGAAATAAAAGATAAAATTAAGATTTTAGAAAAAAATAATGTAGCTAATCTTCCAATTTGTGTAGCAAAGACACAATATTCGTTTTCTGATGATGCTAAAAAAGTAGGAGTTCCTAAAGATTTTGAAGTCACAGTTAAAGATATAAGATTATATTCAGGAGCAGGATTTATTACAGTATTATTGGGTGATATTATGGTAATGCCCGGATTATCTAGAAAACCTAACTATGAACTTATTGATGTTGTTGATGGCGAGATAGTTAATTTAAGTTAAAAAAAATATCCACAAATTTGTGGATATTTTTATTTATATTCTTTAATCAACTGGTGTAACTACTGGGTTATTATCATCATCATTATTATTGTTATTGTTATTGTTATTATTATTGTTTTCATCATCTGTTTTATCTTTTTGTGATGGAGTAATAATCTTAGGACCTGGTTTTTCTTTTACTATTATGTGTCCTTGATACTTTGTATTTTTATAAATAATATAATATATATATTGACCAGCTTCTGTATTTTTTACTTGTGATAAGTCTAATGTTAAATTGTTAAATACTTCATCTGTAATAGTTTGATCTATATATGATCTAGGATTAGTAGAAAGAGATTCTCCTACATAAATACTTACTGTTTTAACTTTTAGACTTACATTAGGTAATTCTTTTTGTTTTACTGTGAAGTTTCCAATATATTTTCTTTTCTTATATGTAATGGTATATTCGTATGTGCCGGCTTGATTTATATTTACTAGAGATGTATCAAGTTTTAATGATTTAAGTACATCATCACTTAAATTTTCTACATTCTCTAGATAATCTTTAATATCAACACTTATTGGAGTGTTTATTTCTACTGACATATCTTTTATTTTTATTTCATTTGTTTTTGCTTGAGCTTGGGATATTTGTTTTTGTTGAACGTTTAAACTATAAACAGTATTGGTAATAGTCTTATGTTGACTATTCATAATTAAGCCACTACCAACTAAAAATATTCCCCATACGCAGATTACATATGAAATTATTTGAAGTTCTTTTTTACTTAATTTCATAATTCAAACTCCTATCTTATAGTTATTATAATATAATTTTTTTTTATTAACAAGGAATTATATTATTTTTATTGAAAAATACATTTTTTTAACATATAATTTAGGTAGAGGTGAGTTTATGGCAATCGGGTGGTTTATAGCTTTTATAATTCTGCTGTTAATTGAATTAGGTACAGTAAATTTAGTTTCTATTTGGTTTGCAATTGGGGCAATTGCAGCAATGATTACTACTTTTATTACTGATTCGATTGTTATTCAAGTAATCATCTTTATTGTTGTTAGTATAATTACACTTTTAATTACAAAACCTTTAGTTAAAAAATTCAAAGGTTTTGAAGTACAACCTACTAATTCTGATAGAGTAATTGGAAAGGTCGGAGAAGTTACTAAGAAAATTGAAAAGAATAAATATGGGGAAGTAAAGATTTTTGGTAATGTATGGACTGCTGCTAGCGATGATGTTATTGATGAGGGAGAAAAAGTAAAAGTTCTTTCAATTGATGGTGTTAAACTCATTGTAAAAAAAGAGGAGGAATAGAATGGAACTTGGATTAATTGTCTTAATTATTATTGTAGTGATTGCTGCATCAGGAATTAAAATAATTCCACAATCAAGAGCATATGTTGTAGAAAGACTTGGAGCTTATCATAGAACTATGCCAACTGGGCTTCATTATGTAATACCTTTTATTGAAAGAGTTGCTAATAATGTAAGTCTAAAGGAAATTGTTAAGGATTTTGCTCCACAACCAGTTATTACTAAAGATAATGTTACTATGCAAATAGATACAGTTGTTTATTTTCAAATAACTGATTCTAAATTATATTCTTATGGTATTGAAAACCCAGTAAATGCTATTGAGAATTTAACTGCTACTACATTACGTAATATAATTGGTGAACTTGAATTAGATGAGACTTTAACTTCTAGAGATGTTATTAATACTAAAATGAGAAGTATTCTAGATGAAGCTACTGATCCATGGGGAGTTAAAGTAAATCGTGTTGAGGTTAAAAATATTTTACCTCCAAGAGATATTCAAGAATCTATGGAAAAACAAATGCGTGCTGAACGTGAGAGACGTGAATCTATTCTTAAGGCAGAAGGTGAAAAGAAAGCTGCTATCTTAATAGCTGAAGGAGATAAAGAAAGTGTTATCTTAAGAGCTGATGCTGAAAAAGAAGCTAAGATTCGTGCTGCTGAAGGTGAAGCTGCTGCAATACTTAAAATTCAAGAAGCTACTGCTCAAGGATTAAAATTATTAAAAGATGCTGAAATGGATGAAGCAGTACTTAAATTAAAGAGTTATGAAGCTATGGTAGATGTAGCAAATGGTACTGCTACTAAGATTATTGTTCCTAGTGAGTTACAAGGAATAGTAACAGCTGGTTCTGTTATATCAGAGACTTTAAAGAAAGATTAAAAAATAATAATACTACTCAATTGAGTAGTATTTTTGTATATATAAAAATTATTTTAATCATAAGCTTTTATTCCTTGATAAGTATCTCTTCTTACCATTTCTTTATCAATATCATTTAATACTCCAAATTTTTTTATTAACCATGATGGTTCAATTAATTCATCTAATTTAGGGTCTCCTGTTATTCTATGAATTACTATTTCAGGTCTTAATAATTCTAATTGATTTATAACTATGTCTATGTATTCTTCTTTTGTTAAAACATGGAATTTATTTTCTTGATACATTTTTTCTAATGGGGTATCTTTAGTAATACTTAACATATGAATTTTTATACCTTGTATATCTAGTTTATTTAGATATTTTACTGTATTTAGCATATCTTCTTTTGTTTCATATGGTAAACCATTAATAATATGTACTACTACATCAATATTTCTTTTTCTTAGTTCTTTTACCATATTAGTAAAACAATCTAGAGTATGGCATCTATTTATTAGTTTAGATGTTTCTTCTTTTATTGTTTGAAGACCTAGTTCTACTGTTAAATAGGTCTTTTTATTTAATTCTTCTAAATAATCTAAACATTCTTCTGAGATAGAATCGGGTCTTGTTGCGATATTTAATCCTATAACATTATCCATTGATAGTATTTTTTCATATCTCTTTTTCAATTCCTCTACTGGGGCGTAAGTATTTGTTCTAGCTTGAAAATATCCAATATATTTAGCATCTTTCCATTTATTATGCATCATATCTCTGATACTTATAAATTGGTCTTCTAGAGAATCTTCAATGTTGCCAGCAAACTCTCCACTCCCTGTTTTAGAACAATATATACATCCTCCATATCCAACAGTACCATCTATATTTGGACAAGAAAAGCCAGCATTTAAACTGACTTTAAATACCTTTTGTCCAAACCTATTTTTATAATAATAGTCTAGTGTATGGTATCTTTTATTTGAATTTGTATATTTAAATTTATTCATATTAATCCTCACATATTGTATATAGATATAATGCTTTTAAGAAATCATTTGGTTTTTCTAAAGCTATTTTTCTTAATTCATTATATTCTTTCATTTCAATCTTTTTATATAACTTAATTACTTCTAAGTTATTATTTATTTTAGTTTTCTTTTCTTGTTTTAACTCTTTATTAAAACTTTTGATTATAATTCTATTAAATTTATTATATGAATAAATTCTTTTATTGTCTACTTTTAAATCTTTTGCGGTAGATTCTATTGCTTTTAATAATAATTTATTAAATATTTCTGAGTTTTCATCATCCATATGAGATATCTTTTGAAATTCTCTTATATATTTTTTGTATTTTAATATTTCTATTAAAATATAATGGTATGTTGGATCATACTTATATTTTATTTTATTAATACTATTCTTTTTAAATTTATAATTTTTACCTTCATATTTCAGTTCTGTTTTCATAGGTCCTTCTTCTTATCTAATATATTTTTTTAGGGATTTAGCATAATCATCTATTGTTTCATAATCTGTGATACTTTCAAACAATTCTCTGTAAGAGTAGTTTTTTTCATTTTTTAGTCTTTTAATTAATTCTTTTAATTCTTGTATTTTTCTTTTAGTACTAATAGGTTTATATTCTAGAAAATCTAAATATAGTAGTAATTCTATTAGTTTATCTAATTGTTTATTATTTTGTCTTGCATATGAATCTTTATCTTCTAAACAATGATGTCTATATCTTCCTGGATCAATTATATTCATTGTTTTTGTATCATTAGTATAAATATAATTAACTGGTGATACATCTGCAGCTAAGACATAGTTTTCTGATAATAAGCTAAAATCATCTTCTAATATTTGTAAGTTCTTTATTAATTCTTCTTTTGGTAATTTTGTTATACCAAAATGTTTTCTTTTAGCACCTGTAATTAAGGGTGCTCTATAACCTACATATTCTCCAGTAGTAGAAAATATTGCTTTATCTGGTAATATTACTTGTTTAGTTGGTATATTTAGTAAGTATTTATGAAAATTTTCTTTATTACCATAGTTTTCATTTAACATCTCTTGATGATATATTTTATAAGCAAAATCACCTTTTTTAAAGACTAGTCCTTCACTACCTTGACCATATGGTTTTTCTGTAGGAATATCTATTTTTTTTCCATCTATTAAGTAAACCATATTACCCCCTAAAATTGCTTCTAATTATATCATAAAATATAGTTTTTTGCAACAAAATATGGTATTATTTAGATAGGGTGGTATGCTTTGAGGAAGATTAAAAGTATAAAATTAAAAGAGCCTTATTTAGGAATAACTAAAGTAATAGGAGTTATTTTTTGTATTTTTCTTGGACTTTTTTTATTCTATTGTAAACAAGTTAGTGATTTAACTAAACTGGGATATAGTAAAGAAGCTAGTCATAATATTTTGTTTTCTTTTCAAAAAGATTATGTATTATCAGTAGGAGAGAATAAGACTTTAAATAAAGCTTTTGAGAGTGAAGATTTTAATGAAAAGTATATGGATAATTATACTAAGATTAATTATGTTCCTCATGAACATTTAATATCTAATATTAATAAGTTATTAAAGAAGGGATATAGTAATAATGATATAAATATAATTTTATCTCATGGTAGTGATGATGC
Organism: uncultured Bacilli bacterium; assembly: GCA_905235045.1. Lineage (GTDB taxonomy): Bacteria > Bacillota_I > Bacilli_A > RF39 > UBA660 > CAJOJO01. Next base: position 1,689 of record CAJOJO010000028.1, on the reverse strand, counting down.
GGTTATAAGGTTTATTAAAAGGGATAAAGTTAAATATTTAGAAGAGTTCTTTTCAGTTGATTATGCTAAGTTAGATAATTATGATAGATATGTTAAATATTCTGATGAAATGGGAGAAGATGAAGAGGAATCTGTTTTAGCAGTTAATCTTGATATGGATAAAGAAGATTATAAAGATAGTTATTTAGTAGATAAATTTTCATTTGATATGTTAGTTAATAAGCATAGAAGTTTAAGTAAAGATTTTACTCCTGATAATCTAGTTAAGATTAGTTTGGATGATGCATCTGAATCTGGGATGAAATGTAATAAGACGGCGCTTGAGGCATTTACTAAGATGAGGAAAGATGCGGAAAAAGAAGGCTATGAAATAATAATTAATTCTGCTTATCGGAGTTATCAAGAACAAGTAGATTTATCAAATTTATATTTAAAATATTATGGTCAAAATTATGTTGATAAGTATTTGGCAAAGCCCGGTTATTCAGAACATCAAACTGGTTTAGGTTTTGATATAGGTAGTCGTAAAGTTAATGTTTTTGCGAATTCTAAAGAATATGTCTGGATGCAGGAAAATGCTTATAAATATGGATTTATTCAAAGATTTACTAAAAGAGATGAAGACATAACTGGTTTTAATAGTGAACCATGGCATTATAGATATGTAGGAGTCGAAATTGCTAAATATATTTATGAACATAATAATATGTCTTTTGAAGAGTATTGGGCAATTTACTTAGATAAAAGGTAATTACTGTTTGAATTTATTTATTAAATAATAATTTACAAAGATTATAAAAAAGTAATCATAAAGAAAATAAAGCTTTTGATTATTTTTTTATTTATAAGGAACTTTCTACTCTAAAAGCAGTAATACATCTGATGGATTTTAATTTATAGTAAAAAAAACTTGATTATATATATGTATAAATATATAATAAAATAAAGATATAAATAAAATAGAGAGGGTAAATTATGAAAAAGAAAATATTTTTATTAGTAGTTATGTTAGTAGCATTATTTAGTGTTAAAGGAGTAAATGCAAAATGGCCTTTCCCACCTATTTATATGACTTTAGATGAGCAAGTGTCTTGTCATTCAAAAATATTTAGTGTCAAACAAAATAAGGTTTACGATATTGATTGTCCTGAGGGAGAGAGTGATATATTAATTGCTGATGCAATTGAAGGTAAAATTGATCAAGATGAGTTAATTAATGGAACATCTGTTAGAAGTGTGTGGCAGGATATAAAAGGTGCTACGGATACGGATGATTGGTTAATAACGCATGGTGGGGATATACTTATGCTTGATCATACATTTGGTTCATTATATGATAGTAATAATATTTCTAATAGAGTTGAATTTAAAAATTATATAGTAAAAAAAGGTACACTTGTGATGGCTGCTTCAGTAACAGCAAATGGAAATACAAGTCAAGTATTTTATGCTGATAAAGATTATAAGGTGACTTCATTTTCTTCTGGTTATGGTTCATATTTTAAGCTTGAAGCAATCGATACCGATGAACCAGAACCAAATGATCCGGAAGAACCTACTAAACAAGAAGATTATAAATTAGATTTAAAATGTTTAAGTGATAAAGATGGAAGTCATCATTGTGAACTATATTATAATAGAGTAAGTAGTGAAAGTAATGAATCAAATTTTGAGGTAAAATTTAAAGTA
>CAJOJO010000027.1 GCA_905235045.1 uncultured Bacilli bacterium | reverse complement strand
AGCAAGATCATTATCTTACAAACGTATTCACGTTTTTTCACTATATCACCTCCTTCCATATTAGGATTAGAGGTAGACACCCAGTACTAAATACTCCTATATTAATTATAATGGTTATATAAAAAAAGCGATTAAATCGCTTTTTATTTTACCCCCAAGGAATATCCTTTGGATTAGTTCTTTTTTTATTAATAATTTCTTCTACTATTTTACCACTATTCATTTTAATAACTTTATCACCAATTAAAGCAATACCTGGATTATGGGTTACAATTATTAAAGTAGTACCCATTTTTTCATTTGCTTCAACTAAACATTCTAATACCTTTTTACCAGTTTTTTCATCTAAGGCTCCTGTTGGTTCATCACAGAACATTACTTCTGGTTCTTTTGCTAAAGCACGGGCTATGCTAACTCTTTGTTGCTCACCACCTGATAATTCATGCATATATTTTTTCTTATGTTTAGTTAAACCTACTAAATCAATAATTTTATCAATATTAGCTTTACTATTACCTAATTTAGAACCAACTAAAACATTTTCTCTTACATTTAAGTGTTCAAGTAAATTATAAGTTTGAAAAATAAATCCTAGTTTTTTCTTTCTAAATAAAGTCATTCTTAAATCACTATATTTAGAAATATCAGTATTATTATATTTAATGTAACTATTCTTATTTCTTTTAGTAATTTTAAAACTTTTATGTTCTTCATTTGCATCCATACGATCTAATCCGGAAATAACATTAAGTAAAGTAGTTTTACCACTACCACTACTACCTAAAATAACTAGTATTTCACCTTTGTTAACAGTTAAATTTATATTATTTAAAGCAACTGTTTCAATTTTTCCCATCTTATAGGTTTTACTAACATTTTTAAGTTCAATTAATTTTTCCATGCTTCACCTACTCTCTTTTTAAAGCAACTGCTAATGGTATTTTGTTTAATACTTTTCTTGATAAATATACAGCTATATAGTATGCCGTTAATAATGACGCTAAACCAATTAGTCCTAATACTGGATCTAATTCAACCGGAATAGTCATTTGCATATTATCAGATAATGAATTAATAATCGCTCTTAAAATAGCCTTCATAGCTGGAATACTTAATAAATAAGCAATAATAATAATTGGTGTATAAATATTTAAAACAATACTACTAATTTTCTTATTTTCATATCCCATTACTTTCATTAAAGAAATAATTTTTTTATTTTCTTCAACAACGATATTAGCAATAACCGCAATTATAACAAATGCCATTAAACTCGCAAAAGCAATAACAATATAAATACTTACGCTATATTTATCCATTGCTTTACGAAGATTATTTTTCATATCTTTGAAGTTAATAACAGTTGCGATTTTATTAACTAAGGCACTATCTAATTTATTCATATTAGAATACTTTTTATCTTTAGATAACATTGAAGTATAACAATTAGTCTCATAACCAATTGATTTACAAATATCACTTCTTAAAATATATCCCGCAAAGCCCATATATTCTTCAGCAATACCAGCGACTTTATATTTAGTACGATTCTTATCATCTTTATCGAAAGATACTTCAATTGTATCGCCTACTTTAACATCATATAAGCTTTCAATATTACGATTAATAATAATTTTATTGTCTCCTAATAAATCAGTAATATTTTCTTTATTTTTATCTAATACTTCAATATAGTGATTTTCATAATCAATACCAGATAAACTTAATTGAACATCATCATCAATTGGTTTATTTTCACCTTTTTTATTATATATAGCTTTAATTGGTAAACTAGCGTTAACAATGTAATCAGCATTATTATCTAGTTCTTCAGTTTCAACTGATAAAGTATATATCATATAATCATATTTCATTCCTTCAAATGATTTATCAATTGCGTTATTTATTAAGTTCATTCCAATTAAAGTTAATACGATTAACATTCCCGTAAAGAAAGATGTTAAAGCAACAACAATTAATTTTGGTAATGATCTAAAAGCTAATGAATATTTAAAGCGATACTTAAATGGTAATACACTTGTTATCTTATTAGCCAATTTTGAGAAGAAACTAATTTTTAAATTACTACCTTCACGTAATAAGTATAAAGGCTTTTTACGTAACATAAATAAAGCAATTAAATAACTTAATACCGATAATAATATTGTTGGTAACACTAAGCAATTTATAATATATTTTGGATCAATTTTAAAATTAGCTAATGGTACAACAAAATAACTAACATACATGTTTGCTAAAGGCTCATTACTTATAGAACCGATTATATATCCTAATGAACCACCTATTAAAGCACCAATAATTGGATATACTAAATAACTAATTGCTATCTTAAATGGACTATATCCTAATGATTTTAAAACACCAATTTGTAGTTTTTCATCTTCAATTCTTTTCTTTGTAATTATTGCTATAACAAATACTGCTATACCTAAAAGTAAGTATAAGAAATATTCAGCAAATAATCTATCACTAGCAAATTCTAATTGCAGAGAAGCTATACGGCCTAATCTGGTAACTGAGAAGATACCCATTTGAATATGTTCATCTTTTGAATCAAATATTTTCATGACGTTATCTTTTTTCATTTTACCAGTAGCAACCATATCAGACATTTCAAATTTTCGTTTCATTTTACCATGATAGAAAATAGAATAAGTAACTTCTTCCACACCATTAAATTCTTCATAATTATCTTGATACATATAAATAACATTATTTGTTTCTTCATCAAACATAATAGCAGAATAAGAAACAAGTGGATAAATATAATCAGGAGCATAAGTAAATCCAACAACTTTATATTTTTTATCACCTATTTTATAAGTATCATTTAGTTTTATTTTATGGATTTTAGCATATTTAGGTAACATAGTAATTTCCATATTATTTTCTGGTAATCGACCTTCTATTAAATATGGAATATTAACACTTTTATCTTTAATATATGGTAATATTTTTAAATATGTTTTATCCTCTTTATATGCTTTGCTTTTTTCTAAAGCATATTCAAAATCATATTTTTTAGCTAATGCATCAAAACCTTTATTTTTAATATTTATATCAGCTTTATATTTTATAAAAATATTATCCAATAAATATGGAAAAGCTAGATTATCAAATGGATTAACAGCTAAATCAATATAAGGACTTAAATAATAACTATATGTATTAATTACTTGTTCTTCCTCTTCCGTTAGATTAGCTAATTGATTTTGTCTTAGTTCTTCTAATTCTTCATAAGTAATATCTTTTTCATAATTAATTACATAATCAACGCTTAAATGTTCAACATGTTGGTTTTCTAAGTATTCATAGTATTTATTTTCCATACGGTCTAAAGCCGATGACATTGCTGTGTATATACCAGTTGATAACATAACTAAAAGAATAATACCAAGCATTTGGATTTTCTTTTTCTTTAATCCTTTTAGTGAGTTAATAAATAATAAATTCATTATGCCCACCTCAATTCTTTTGCGTCAATAATTTTTTTGTTTTTCTTAATCTCAACAATTTTACCACTATTCATTTTAATTACTGTATTAGCCATTAGGGCAATACTTGGATTATGGGTAACAATAATCATTGTTGTTTTATATTTTTTATTTATCTCTTGTAATAATGATAAAACTTTTTTACCAGTTTTTTCATCTAAAGCTCCTGTTGGTTCATCGCAAAATAAAACACTTGGATTTTTAACTAGACTTCTAGCAATAGCTACTCTTTGCATTTGACCACCTGACATTTGGTAAGGATATTTATTTCTTTGATCTTTTAATTCAACGGCATTTATAACCTCATTAATATTTAAAGGATCACTAGCTAATTCTCTTCCTAGTTCAATATTCTCTTTTACGGTTAAACTAGAAACTAAATTATAACTTTGAAAAATAAATCCTAAATAGTTTCTACGATAGTTTGTAAGTTCTTTATCATTCATTTTATCAACACGTTTATCTTTAAAAAATATTTTTCCCCTAGTTGGATGATCTATTCCGGATAATAAATTAAGCATTGTACTTTTACCACTACCACTTGGTCCCAAAATAACAATAATTTCACCTTCATTAATAGTTAAATCAATGTCATTTAAGGCATGATTTTCGGTATCATTAAATTGATATGTTTTATAAACATTTTCTAATCTATATAATTCCATAAAGTCCTCCTTTTATAGTTCAATCTTTTCAATTATACTTTATTATAATATGTTTTGTCAAAGAAATTTAGTAGATTATATTAATTCATAAGTTGTATTAAAAATTCTTGAATCAGTAGAATATTTTAAGACAAATTGATTATTTTCTTTACAAATAATAATCCCAATAGTTTTATCATGAAATGGTTTTTTGATATTCTCATCAATATAGTTAACGTATTTTAGTACTTGACCCAAGTATTCTGCTTTATATTCAGTTACTTTAAGTTCAACTACTACAAAACAATTATAAATATAGTTAAATAATAATAAATCAATATAATTATAGTTATCGCCTATTTTAATTTTGAATTCATTCTCGATAAAAGTAAATCCATTACCTAATTGTTTTAAAAAAAAATGGTATATCTTCTAAAATAAGTTTTTGTAATGCTTTTTCATTTATATTTTGATATTTATAACTATTCTCAATTAATATTGGATTTTTTATTAAATCAGTTACTTCTGTATGTTCTTTATTAATTAGTTTATTTCTTATTTTATCTGATAATCTCTCATATTCATTTGACTTAATTCTTTCCCTTAATTCTCTTACCGATAAATTTTGTTCTTCTGATATCTTTATGTAATAATTAATTTTACTTGTATTAGTTATACTTAATAATTCAACATAGTGACTATATGATAATTTTGGCGACACTGTCGCCATTTTTTCAATTAACCTATAGTATTTACGCATTTTATTGAGATATGATAAATCATACTTTTTTCCTAATTCTTTTGTAAATTTAGTAGAATATTCTTTTATTATTCCTTCGCCATAATGTTTACCAGCTTCAGAAAGTAATTTTCCAACATTATAATAAGTAGTTAAATCACTTTTATTTTTACTATAGTCTTTTACTCGTTTTACTATCTCATTATTAATTAGTAATTCTTTTATTTCATCGTAGTAATTCATAATTAACCTCCTATACTAATTCATAAGTGGTATTAAAAATTCTTGAATCAGTAGAATATTTTAAGACAAATTGATTATTTTCTTTACATATAATTATTCCTATCGTTTTATCATGAAATGGTTTTTTGATATTCTCATCAATATAGTTAACGTATTTTAGTACTTGACCCAAGTATTCTGCTTTATATTCAGTTGCTTTAAGTTCAACTACTACAAAACAATTATAAATATAGTTAAATAATAATAAATCTATATAATTATTTTTATAACCAATATTTATCTTGTATTCATTTTTAATAAAAGTAAAACCTGATCCTAATTGTTCTAAAAAAGCCGGTATATCTTCTAAAATAAGTTTTTGAAGAATTTTTTCTGATATAATATTATAACTATCTCTATTTTTTATAAGAATAGGATTTTTTACTAAATCAGTGATTTTGACATCTTCATTATTTATCAATTTTTCTTTTACTTTATTATCTAATCTTTTATATTCATCAGATTTGATTCTTTCACGCAATTGTCTATATCCTAAATTTTGTTTTAGAACTATATCAATATAATAGTTTATTTCATTAATATTTTTAATAGGTAACAATTCTATGTAATGACTCCAGCTTAATTGGTCCGGCAATGCTGGACTTTTTTGAAATAAGTAATAAAATTTACGTATCCTTTTTAAATTAGTTACACTATACCCTCTTCCTAATTCACTAGTTAATCTTTTAGAATACTCTTTTATTATTCCTTCACCATAATGTTTACCAGCTTCAGAAAGTAATTTTCCAACATTATAATAAGTAGTTAAATCACTTTTATTTTTACTATAATCTTTTACTTGCTTGGTTAATTCATTATTAATAAGTTCATTTTTTATCTCATTATAATAGCTCATATAATCATCCTTTCTAATAAAGTAAAAGCATTATAGCACACTTATCTTAAATAAAAAAATGACTAATTTTATAAATTTGTTATATAAAAAAAACAGATTTTAAAAATCTATAGATCAAAATAAAAAAATAGCTAATCCATTTTAGCTATTTCTAATTTTTTGTCATTATGAATTATTACTAAAGAAGTTTTATTTTGGTATTCTAAATCTTCATCATAAGTAATTGTTATGGTTACAAAATAAGCCTCTTCATCAGTAACACCATTTTTAAAAGTAACTTCATCTTGGTTTATTTCATCAATTTCTACTAATTTAACACTTGGTAAAACTTGCTTACGATCACCATAAATATTATTTTCAACATATTTATAGATTCCATCTTTAGCAAATTTAACAAAACTATCTTGATAATCAGTATATACAAATTGTTTACCACCAACATCATTTTTATTTAAGGCACTATTTAATGAAAAGAAATCAATTACAAATAATTTACTAACTAATTCAGCATATTTTTTTTCATCTACTTTTTTATTTGTTAATTCTTTTTTTAAGTTTTTAAATTCTTGTTTAAAATATGCTGAATCATTTTCATTTAAAGTATAACCATAACCTTCAATTGTATCTAGTATTTCAACTTCACTAGCACCATTATTTTTTAAAACAGAAATAATGTCTTTTAAACCAAACAATAAAGCAATAAACAAAATTATAAAAATGATTGCCATCGTAGTTTTAAATTTATGTTTTTTTATCCATTTCATTTTTTAGTTACCTCTTCTTTGTTTTTTTTAATTAAGTCATATACGATAATGGCATTCGATACAGCAATCTTATCATCTGCTATTTTATTATGTTCAGTTATATAGTCTTCACTAATAGTATCTTCAAGATTTAAGATTTTACCTTCGCCTTTACTTTGACTATAGTACATTTTATCAGTTAACCAGTTACCATCAGGGAATACTACTGTATTTTCATCTATACTAAATATATCATTACCTAAAGCATATCTACTAGAGAAACCCATCATGTTTCCTAAAGTAGGTAATACATCATACATACCCATTACTTTAGTAATTTCTTTATTTAATAATTCATTATCTTTGCTATCTTTTGTCCAAATAATTAAAGGTACTTTACGATTTAATTCATATTCAAAATAATCAACCGTATGATAATTTGGATCATCTTTATCTAATTGTTCTCCTGTTTCAGGATCAAAGTTATAGAAATGATTAAATTCAGATTTTTTTAATTTAGCATCATGATCACCATAAAGGATAAATACAGTGTTGTCTAATAAACCTTCTTTATCTAAGTTTTCAATTAGTTCGCCTAATGCTTCATCAGCATAATGAACTGATTTAAAGTAACTTCCTAATTTTGTTCCTTCCATGTAATCATATACTACTTCTTCTTCCTCACCAGTTTCTTCATTAACTTTCTTTGTCTTATATGTTACATCATAATTACTTACATCATCTATCCAAGTAAATGGTGTATGGTTAGTAAGCATTATTAAAGTACCCATCCAAGAAGAATGTTCTTTATTTATATTTTTAATAATTGGTACTGATTGTTTAAAGAATGATTTATCAGCTAATCCTAAACCAATTGTTTCATCAATAGTATAATCTTTAGTGTAGCAATAGAAATTATCATATCCAAATGATTTATGAGCTGCTTGACGATTCCAGAAAGTACAGTTATTACCATGCATACTAAATGTATAATACCCTTGCTCTTTTAATATTTTTTCCATAGTTAAATAGTCACGATCAAAGTAACTTACAAATACTGTGCCACTACTAGCAGGCATTAAAGATGTATTTAAAGTAAATTCTGTATCACTACTTGTACCAACACTTTCTTGTGCATAGAAGTTTGAAAAATATAATCCTTCACTAGCTAGTTTCTTTAAGTTAGGAGTAACATCTACCCCATTAAAACTTAAATCTAAAACATATTGTTGAATACTTTCAGCATGAATGAATATTACATTTTTTCCTTTAAAAATATTAGTGTATTCGTTATCTTTATGAGTTTCTACATTTTCATAATATTCTCTAAATAATTTATTATTATCATCATAGCCAAATAAAGGGTTTAAGGCTGATTTAACAGTCGCAAATAAATCATTGAATTGATATGTGTAAACGCCAAATTTCATAACAATATATTCTCTATTCCATTGTTTTGTTAAACGACTTATATCAACACTAGTTAAAGTTGAAATAAATATACCAAAAAATATAAAAGCAGCAACTAAAGTTCCTAAAGCTCTCTTTTTACCAATTTCTATTTTTGATACTTTAGTAAAATAGTCTCTTTTCTTTAAACGAGCATTTACTATAAATATAGCTAATATTTGCCATAAGAAAACAAAATCTTTTATTTCCATTACATTATCTACTACTGCATCTGATACATCAGCTATTTGTAAAGAAGTTTCTAATAATGAGAAAGAAACAAATGACAAATAGTTTGTATAATACATACTGTTAATAACACATAATACCGAGAAAATGATTGACCAAGTACAGAAATATTTAAATTGATGTTTTGGTTTAATAAAATATCCAAAGGCACCTATTACTAAAACTACAGCTAAATCTGCGATTATTGGTTTTATGTCAAAATAATTCTTAACTGTAAAAAATCTAAGTAGGCAACCATTTATAACTGATGATAATACAAAAGTCATAAATAAGATATTAGTTTTTAAATAAGTCTTTGAGTTTCCTTTTATATTAATAAAAAAGTCTTTTGTTTTTTCTTTCATAAGTCACCTCTAATAATTGCTACAAATAAGTATATCACTTTTTATTATAATTTTCAATTTATTAAAAAAGAAATCATTTAGATTTCTTAATTTGATTTATTTTATCTGACCATCTACTAGGTATATTTTACAGCAATTATTTCTACTAATAGAAACAGAGTCATCCGAAGCCGTTACTGTACCACAATTTACACTTACAACACCACTAGAAGCATTATATGATACTGATGATCCAGAGCTCCAAAACCTTACCCAATGGTCACTATGAAGGCTTGATGCCACTGCAGGGTTATCAGATATACCAATAGATACCACCAAAAAATTATTTTTAGTTAAGGTTGTATAATCAATATTTGGAAATTTTGTTTTTATATTATAAGTAGTACTATTATTAGCAGTAATATTAGTAGTAGCTCCTACATAATATACTGTGCTTGAAGAATCTAACTCGGTTTCTAATCTTTCTACTTCACTATTTAACTCATCAGTATTAGTAGTTATTTTAGTATACAATTCATTTAAAGCTGTTTCTACA
>CAJOJO010000026.1 GCA_905235045.1 uncultured Bacilli bacterium | reverse complement strand
AAAACAACTATTGCTTTAGCAATCGTTAAAACATTAAATTTAAAATATCGTTTATTAAATGCCGTTATAAATAATAAAAAAGATTTTGACATTGTTGTTGAAGAAGCAAAATTACAAGGTGGTTTAGTTGTTATAATGGATGAAATACATCGTTTAAATAAGGATAAACAAGATTTACTTCTTCCCTATTTAGAAAGTGGTTTAATTACTTTAATAGGTTTAACTAGCGCTAATCCTAACCATAAAATTAATCCCGCAATTAGAAGTAGATGTCAAATATTTGAACTCAAAGAATTAGAAGAAAATGATATAAAAAGCGCTATTAAAAAAGCTATTAAAACGGATTATTTAAAAGGAATAAAAATAGATAATAAAGCAATTAATTTTATTACTACTTCCTCGAATGGAGATTTAAGATTTGCATATAACCTACTAGAATTAGCTTATTTTTCCGCGCCAAATCATAATATAACTTTAGATTTTCTAAAAGAAATAAAACCGGTATCTTTTTATGATAAAAATGAATCAGGTCATTATGATACAATTAGTGCTTTACAAAAATCAATTAGAGGATCTGATGTTAATGCGTCTTTGCACTATTTAGCTCGTTTAATTGAAGCCGAAGATTTAGACATTATATGTAGAAGACTTATGGTAATAGCTTATGAGGACATTGGATTAGCTAATCCTAGTATTGGTCCTAAAATAATGAGTGTCGTTGATGCTGTTGAAAGATTAGGATTACCAGAAGCAAGAATACCTTTAGCTAATATCGTTATCGAAATGGCTTTATCGCCAAAAAGTAATAGTGCTTATTTAGCTATAGACGAAGCGTTAAATGATGTTAAAAAAGGAAATATTGGCGATATTCCTGATGTTATTAAAATAGATACAACAACTTATAAATATCCTCATAATTACCCTAATGGTTGGGTTAAACAAGAATATATGCCATCTAAATTAGTTGGAAAAAAATATTACATTCCTAAAACTACAAGTAAATATGAACAATCACTAAAAGAAGTAAATGACAAAATAGAAAAATTAAAGAGCAATTAAATATTGCTCTTTATTAGTATATCTAATAATTTATCAAAATCTAGCTGTAAAAAATAAATTATTAATGCACTCATACATAAAAATGGTCCAAATGGAATAACATTACTTTTTTTAGTAAACAAAATAATAAGTGATACAGGTAAAGCTATAAAAGCAGCTATGAATATTGATATAATAGCCATTTTAAAGCCTAATAGAAAGCCAAAGATAAATAATAGCTTTATATCTCCCCCACCCATTGATTCTTTCTTAAATAAGAAATCACCTAGGATTTTAATTAAAAACATACTACCAAAAGCAATTAAGCCATTAAGTAATGATTCACCTAAAAGTGGGAAGCCACCTTTAATATATACACCTATCATAAGTAATACTAAAGCCGTAATTAAAACTTCATCAGGAATAATCATTGTTTGATAATCACTTATAAATACTATAACACACATTGAGGAAAATATAATTGCAATATAAAACTCAATTGAAAAATCAAATAATAAATATGATAAAGCAAATAATAATCCAGTAATAAGTTCAAATATTGTATAAAATGGTGATATTTTAGCTTTACAGTTTTTACATTTACCACCTAAAAATAAATAAGAAAAAATAGGAACTAGTTCACTAGCTCCTAATTGATGATTACATTTTGTACAATGTGAAGCTGGTTTAACAAGTGATTCACCTTTTGGAAGACGATAGGCTACAACATTAAAGAATGAGCCAAATACAATTCCAAAGATAAATGTAACTATTGTAAAATATAGTGTCATCAAACTCAACTCCCATTAGTAATTTTGAATTGAACTATACATACCGAACATTGGTATAATAATTGCTAAAATAATGATACCTACAATAACAGTTAAGAATACTGTTAAAATTGGTTCAATAAATGTTTTAATTCTTGTTACTTGTTGTTTATGTAATTCTTGATAATATGTTGATACCTTAGCCATCATTTCTGGTAATTCACCAGTTTTTTCACCAGTAACTAACATTTCATAAGCTGGTAATGGGAAAGCCCATTGATCTTTAAAGGCATCAGATATTTTATCACCTTTTGCTAAGTTAGACATTGTATCTAAGATAAGCATCTTATAAATTTCATTATTTGTTATTTTACTTAATACTTCCATACTTTCAGTAATAAATACATTGTGAGCTAATAAAGATGAGAATGTTTTAGTAAACATTGTAACTTCATTATAAATAATTGTTTGTCCTAATACTGGAGTTTTCATCGCAACATATTGAATTACAGTACGAACTATTTTAATATTTTTATATAAATAAATTATTAAAACAATAAATATAATTATTCCTAAAATAAGAGCTATTGCATAATGTTTTAAGAAATCACTGACGTTTATTACCATCCGTGTAAATGCAGGTATTTGTGATGCATCCATTGATTCATAAATTTCTACGAATTGTGGAACAACATATACCATGATGAAGATAATAACACCAGTAGCAAAAACAAAGACTAATGATGGATACATTAAAGCAGTAACCATTTGCTTTCTTGTTGCTTCTACTTCACCATAATAATCTGCCATATCATCTAATACTTCAGGTAACTCACCTGTCATTTCGGCAGTCTTAACCATGTTAATTAATAGTTTAGGAAAAGCTACATTTTGTTTCATTAAAGCTTCACTAAAGTTTTCACCCATTGTTAAGTCATATATAACAGATTTAAATATCTTTTTATATTTTTTATTTGTATATTGTCTTTCTAGTATTCTTAATGCTTCAACTAAAGGAATACCAGCTTTGATATAAGTTGATAACTGAGTTATAAAGAATACCAAATCTTTTGTTTTAATTTTAGTATTATTTATATTTGCATTTTTATGAGCAAATTGTATCCATTTATTAGTACGAATACTATAAACTTCAAATCCTTCAGAAAGTAAGAAAGAGTGAACTTCTACTTTTGAAAAAGCTTCAAAGTAATCTTTAACAACTACTCCTTCTGGATTTTTTGCTACATATTCAAATAATATCTTAACATCGCTTTTTTCAGCATCAGCGCCGTCGAAGTTAATAAGTAATGCTTCTCTTTTTAGGAAGTCCTTATTCTTCATATGGCTACCAAATAATGATTTTTTTTCTTTTTTAGTCCTTGTAAAGAATGATTTTTTAGGTTTTTCTATTTTTGCATTTTCATTAACATAACTATCGTTCATTCTCTTCTTCAAATCAATTTTAGCGGCCTTAACTTCATCTTTATGTTTAGACTTTTCGATTTCATCAAGATTACGATTTTTATGTTCATATTCTTTTCTTAACCTAATTTGTTCATTTTTTCTTAATTTACTTAATTCTTTTATTTTTTTAGCATCTAATTTAACAATTTCGTTAGGATCAATATCGATACTAGTATTTTCAAGTTCTTCATTCATTATAATATCAGGTGTATCTACTGATTGTTCTAAAGAACTTTCTTCGGTTTCAACTGGCGATTCTAATACAGTATCATCCGTTTCAACCTTAACTGGTTCAATAATATCTTCATTTATTGTTGTATCACTTTGTTCTAATTCTTTCACATTATCTTTAACTTTAGGTTTTTTCTTTTCACCATTTGTAAATAATTTACCAATAGTTAATATAGTAGTTTTAAAACCTAAAAATAGATAGCGACACAAATTAATTGGGAATAATAATAAATTATTCATAACGCACCATCCAATCACTCTATTCTTTTACACTATTAAAATTATACCATATTTTTTTTAAATGTAAAACATTTTTTTAAATATTCATATAATATTTTAGAAAGGAGTAATTATATGAATTATTATAATCCTTATTTTATGTCATATCCTTACTTACAAATGACCCCAAGAGTAGGTTTATTTCAAAGATTATTTGGTAATTTAAACTTTAGTTCTATTTTATCGGGTACACAAAAAACTTTGAATATTGTTAATCAAGGAATACCTTTAATAAAACAAGCTAAACCAATATTTAAAAATGCTAAAACAATGTTTAAAGTAATGAATGAGTTTAAAAAAGTTGATACTCCTAGTACCATTAAAGAAGAACCAGTTATAATTAATAGTAATAATCCTACTTTTTTTGCATAAAAAAACTTCTAACGAAGTTTTTGCTTTAATAAATGATTTTCTTTTAATAATTTTATTTTTTTTCTAAAATGTTTTAATTTTAAATGTTTTAATATTTCATTATTTTTATTTATTAAAAATTCATAATATTTTTTATCAAGATTACCAAAAAGATAATCTTTTTTCTTATATTTTTTTTGACCTTTTTTAAATTTTATAATTACATAGTATTTGTTATTATCTAAAACAGATGCTTCTCTTTCTATATAATAACCAATACTTGTTACATATTTTCTAAGTAAGTACAAATCATTATTTGATTGAATAATTAAATTAGTAATATTATTATGATTTGCATTTTTTAAAATATTAATAATTGTGTGAGTACCCATACCAGCAATAACAACTGTGCTATTTTCCTTTAAAGTAATATTTTTTAGTCCATCGCTTTGTACCACTTCAATTTCTTTTTCTAAATGATACTTTTTAATGTTTTCACAAGCTTTTTTTAACACTTCATTACTTATATCACTAGCGATGCATTTTTTACCTTGTTTTGTTAAAAATATATCTAGTAAAGCGTGATCACAACCAACATCTACTATATTATCAGTATCAACAAAACTAGCAATTAGTTTTAAACGTTTACTTAACATTTTAATTATCCATGTAATCTTTTAGCTTTTTAGAACGTGATGGATGACGTAATTTACGTAAAGCTTTAGCTTCAATTTGTCTTATTCTTTCACGAGTAACGCCAAACATTTGCCCTACTTCTTCTAGTGTTCTTGATTTACCATCTTCCAATCCAAAACGCAATTTAATAACTTTTTCTTCTCTTTCAGTTAAAGTTAATAATACATCAGCTATTTCATCTTTTAGCATTTCATTAGTAGCATATTCTTCAGGACTAACATTGCGTTCATCTTTAATAAAGTCACCTAAATGAGAATCATCTTCTTCACCAATAGGAGTCTCTAAACTAACTGGTTCTTGACTAATTTTATATATTTCTCTTATTTTATCAACGGAAATACCCATTTTTTTAGCTAATTCTTCTTCCGTAGGTTCACGATTTAACTCTAAGGTTAATTGTCTTTGAATACGAGCTAATTTGTTAATTGTCTCAACCATATGAACTGGTACCCTAATAGTTCTAGCTTGATCAGCAATTGCACGCGTAATAGCTTGTCTTATCCACCAAGTAGCATATGTACTGAATTTGTATCCCTTACTAACATCAAATTTGTCAACAGCTTTCATTAAACCAATATTACCTTCTTGAATTAAGTCTAAGAAAAGCATTCCACGTCCTACATATCTTTTAGCAATACTAACAACTAATCTTAAGTTAGCTTCAGCTAATCTATTTTTAGCTTGTTCATCACCTTGAGCAATACGATCAGCTAATTCTAATTCCTCTTCCATTGATAATAATTTAATTTGTCCTATTTCTTTTAAATACATACGAACTGGATCATTAATAGTTAAATCTTTAGTTAAAGTGTTATCATCTAGTAATAATTTTTCGCCACCAGATTCACCAGCTTCATCTTCAGAAACTATTGAAATATTATTTTCACTAAATAAATTATATAAATCATCTAATGAATCGGCATCTAATTCTAATCCTTTTAATGAATCAGCTAATTGTTCATAAGTAATATAGCCATTTTCTTTTCCTTTTTTTAATAATTCTTCTTTTCTTTCGTCAAAACTTTTAATTTCATTTACCATATATGTCATCCTCTTTCTTTAGTTCAATCATTTCTTGTAATTTTTTTAATTTTTCTTCTTGATCGATATTTTTAATTAATTCTTCATTTAAAGTAGCTATATTTTTTTGATTCTTTCTTGTTTTTAATCTTTCAATATATCCATTAATTATTTTCATATCAACTTCTTTTAAATTTAAAGCCATTATTTTTTTTAATGTAACTAATGTTTCATCATCTCTTAAATAAGTTAAAATATCTGCCAAAGAAACATTATGATGCGTATTATAATATGCAATTACTTTATTTGCAAGTTTTTTATAATCATTATTTAAAAACATTGGTTTAGAACTCATAACTAATTCAACAACTTCTGAATTATTAAGCATATAATATGTAAGATTTCTTTCCGCTTTTTCGTAACCATTAATTTTTTGATTATTTTCTTTTTCAATTATTTTTTCTTCTTTTTTATTCATTTTACTTTTTAAATATTCAACGCTTAAACCAGATTCATCACTTAATTTTTTAAGAGTTAACTCTACATAAATATCATTATCAATGTTACTTAATTCATTTAATGTATCATTAATATATTCTGTCATCTCAAATTCATTTTTTAAGTTTTTACCTTTTTTATAATAATTCATTTTATAGTCCATACTATTAAGTGGATTATTAAGTTTTTCAATTATTTTATTTTTTCCATATTCTAAAATATACTCATCTGGATCCATATTATTTTCCAAACGAACTACTTTTGGTATTATGCCAACTCTTTCTAATTCTTTAATGCATGAATTAGTTGCCTTATCCCCTGCTTCATCGCCATCAAACATAAGAATAATATTATTACTAAGTCTTTTCATAAGTAATGCTTGATTTTTAGTAATCGCTGTTCCCATAGTTGCAACAACATTTTTAATTCCAACTGAAGATAAACGAATTACATCCATAAAACCTTCAACAATAATTATCTCTTTAGCGTGCGTCTCTTTAGCTATATGATAGTTATATAAAAGTTCCCCTTTTTTAAATATTTCTGTTTCCATAGTATTAACATATTTATTGGCATTTTCTTCATTATATATCCGACCACTATAGCCTACTACTTTACCATTTAAATCATATAAAGGAAACATTATTCTATTTACATATAAGTCATAATATCCTTGATTATTTTTACCAATTAGCCCTGTTTTTTCTAATACTTTCGCATTATATTCTTTTTTTAAAAGTAAATTTGTTAAATCATCTTTTTTATTTAAAGCTAGTCCAATATTAAATTCTTTAATCATTTCATTTGTAAAGTGTCTTTGTTTTAAATATTCTTTAGCTTGTTTACCATCCTCGGTATTAAGATTATTTTGATAATATTTTAAAGATAGATTATATATTTCATAAAGTACATTGTTTTTGTTATTTAATTGTTGATTAGATATGTTTAAAGGAATACCAGCAATATCAGCACATTTTTTTACAGCATCAATAAAACTAATGTGTTCATAATCCATTAAAAAATTATAAACATTACCACTAGCTCCGCATGAAAAACAAGTATAGATTTGTTTTTCTTTTGATACACTCATGCTTGGGTGTTGATCAGAATGAAATGGACAAACACCAAAAAAATTCTTACCTTTAGGAGTAAGAGGAATATAACTAGAGATAACTTCAACAATATCAACATTATTTCTAACATCATTTATTTGTTCATTAGTTAATACATTATTCATAAAATCTACCCTCTACTAATAATATACGATATTTTTTTACAAATTCCTGCTTTTTTGACAAAATTTTATCAAAAAAATGTAAAAGAAGCTTATTTTTAAGCTTCTTTATCTATGTAAAACGCTAATGCATTAGCGTACATACTTAGCAAGTAATATACACTTGCTTTATTTATAGTATATATAAATTATAATTTATCTATACATATTAATATATGAAATAAAAAATTATTTGTGCATAAAAAAATACTATTGTGGTAATAGTATTTCATTAATTTTGGCAATTATTAAATCAGTAATTATTTCAATAAACTTTTTAATATTTGTTATATCAAATACATAATTCTTATGTAATTTTGTATTTTCAATTATTAAAGATTACTTTATCTACTTTAAAGTTTTCTACTAAGTTAATAAACCCTCCCATATGATCATAATCGTCATGTGGTGATTGTCAAAAAGTAAGTCGAATGAAAATTTTTATTTATAAAGAAAAAGAACTATCAAATTGATAATTTCTTTCACTTTGCTTTTTAAATGTTAATTATATTATCGTTATTTAATTTTCTGTCAATATTAAAACCATACTCATTTATGTAATCTATTGCTTTTAATAATTTTTCATCATCAGGGAGATTATAATTTTTATAATCAATATAAGATACAACTATGCCGATATCACTAATTTCTTTTAATTTGATTCCAGTTAATTTATTATATCTTGTAAATAGATGTTCTATAATTTTATCATCGGTTTTTATTGATTTAAAATGTCGAAAGCCTTGTTTAAATAACAATTTATAATAATAATCATATGACTCTTTTAATTTTACATTAACTTCCCAAACGTTTAAATATTCTTTAAGTTTATTCGTTTCATCTGTACTTAGAAAATATAAGATATTTTCATTTTCTAAAAATATAGATATACATTCTCTATTATTCTCATTTATTAATTTATCTACTATATTTTTTGGTACTTTGGCAAAATCATACAAAGAATTAAAAAAATGTATTAATTCTTCAAAGTCTTTATTATCCAATAATTTATCTACTATTGAACTAACTAAAGCTTCATCGATATTATCAATTGGCCTATTAAGAGAATTAATTATATTCTTTTCTTCTTCAGTATAATTTTTCATTGTAACCACCTCACAATTATTATATCATAATAATTTGTATTTTCTAACAACAATATTTTTTAACTGTAAATTAAAAAGATTGCTAATTCACAATCTAATTAATTATATTTTTCCTTTATATATTCTACTAGTTCTTTTTCGCTATACATTGTGTCATATTCAATTATTAATTCAATGTTAAAAGCCGGCATTTTAAAATCAAAATTAGATTTAACAGACTTTATTTTATCATTTTCAAATAAATTCATAATTAAACCCTCATAGCAATATTCACAGCACATATCATCTATTACATATTTTAGCACATTAAAACTACCCATTGTACCCTTATCAAATTCGAATAATATAGAATATTTATTATTTTGAAACAATTCTATATATTTCATAATAATTAAAGGTGTAGTTTGTTCATTATAATTAATATCTAATGTAGTTAAACGGTTGTTTTTATTAAATTCAATATCAGTTATACCTTCTTGCGTTAATAAATATTCTTTTAATTCCGAACTTATAGAATCATCTAAAACAAGTTTCATGATAATCACCTATAATTATTATATCACAAATTTTGTTTATTCTTTTAATTTGTTACTTTCTTTCTCTAATTCTTTTAAACTTTTATTTGGCTTTGGCAAGTTTTCAGGCATTGTACCGCCTAATCTTTTGATACTCCCTCTAACTTCCTTACCTACTTCATAATGAACAGAATTTGCAGTATATTCATTATCTACATTATCTCTTTTTAATTTAGCATCTGTTTGGGCTATTCTAAATATATTATCTG
>CAJOJO010000025.1 GCA_905235045.1 uncultured Bacilli bacterium | reverse complement strand
AATGAAAAAGTTTATAAAAAATAATTTATTAGGATTTATATTAGGCGTATTAGTAAGTGGCGGAGTAGTATATGCAGCTACATTAATAGATTCAAAAGACGTAACATATACGCCAAGTGATAGTAGCTTTGATGTTAGTAATGTAGAAAGTGCTTTAGATGATTTGTATGATAAAGTTGGTAATAAGTTTGATATGTCTAATGCTGAATTAATTTATTTTGGTGGCGTAGGCGCAACAGGAAATAATATTGTGTTTAGTAAAGATTATTCGTATGTAATAGTAACAGGATCATATGCTGGTGGTGGGTGGCCTAATTATAGAGACGGCTATATTACCTCTGCTACAATGTCAACAAGTGAATATACAAGTGAGTACACTCTTCGTGAACAAAATCCACCAGTTAAAATATTTACTAATGTAAAAAAGGATGCTAAACTAAACGTTGGAGCTAAAATTGTTAATGACACAAGTAATGTAATATTAATAACTTCTTTTGGTGTAGCAGTTATAGGTATTCCGTAAATAAATTATATAGTGAGTAAAAAATAAGTCCTTCCAACTAAGCTTTTAAATAAGCTTTTTTTTACCCTTTTTTTACCTCCTAGTTTTTATTTGACAATTTATGCCGGGGGGGGGTATAATTATAAATAGAAAGTAGGAATTAAATGAAAAAGTATATTATTGGAGTAATAATTGGTATAGTATTAAGTAGTAGTGTTGTATTTGCAGCCACTCTAATAGATTCAAAAGACGTAACATATACACCAAGTGATAATGAATTTAATGTTAGTAATGTAGAAAGTGCTTTAGATGAATTGTATGAAAAATATGCTAATTATATAAATCCTGAAAATAATGATTTATTTAATTCGGATTATACTATTGTTGGAGTTAATTCTACTGGGAATATTATTGCTGCAAAGCAAGGTGTTTGTATCCAACGAAATGGTAAGATAAATTGTTTTAAAATAAACAATTACAATAATGAAAAAGAACATATTCAACAAGTATTTTCAGATGTTGAGTGTACAATTGGTCCGTATAATAATAAACCATCATATGAAATTACAGAATGTATTGCTAATGACTATAAATGTAGTGTGATTAATATGGGGCATGTTAATTGCTATGACGTAAGTAATAACTCAAATTGCGGTGTAGATAATGAAGGAAAGTATCATTGTAATTAGCAATTGGATTTTATTAATTTTTTTAAGGGATTTATAACTAAAAGAGATTGTTCTCAGATATTTACATCAAAAAATTATAGTAACGGAATTCTTTGGTTTGGTAGATAAACTTTAATAAACAGAAAGTAGATTAAATAATCTACTTTTTATTATAAAACCTAGTTAGTTTTAACTAAAAATGATATAATATATATAGGTGAATATTATGACTAAAGATAGATATAATGAACTAGTTGAATTATTAAATAAAGCTAATTATGAATATCATGTAATGGATAATGCTACAACATTAACCGATCAAGAATATGATAATTACTTAAGAGAAGTTTATGAAATAGAAGAAAAACATCCAGAATGGAAAAGAGATGATTCTCCTACTACTAAAGTTGGTGGTGTAATCCTAGATAAGTTTAAAAAAATTACTCATAATATTCCAATGATGTCTTTAGCTGATGTATTTAATGAAGATGAAATAATAGCCTTTGATAAACGAATAAAAGATGAAGGTATTAATCCTGAATATGTATGCGAGCTTAAGATAGATGGTTTATCAGTTTCACTAAAATATGAACATGGTAAACTAGTAAGTGGCGCTACTCGTGGTAATGGGGTTATTGGTGAAGATATAACTAATAATGTTAAAACAATTAAACAAGTACCTTTAAAACTAAATAAAGATATTAATATTGAAGTACGTGGAGAAATTTATATGTCTCATGATACTTTAAATAAATTAAATGAAGAAAGAGAAAAAAATGGTGAACCCCTTTTAAAAAATTGTCGAAATGCAGCGGCTGGATCAATTAGGCAATTAGATTCCAGTATTGCGGCTAAAAGAAATTTGGAAGTGTGGATTTATCATTTACCTAATCCAGAAGATTATGGAATTAAAACTCATAAAGAAGCCTTAGAATTTATGGAAGACTTAGGTTTTAGAGTAAATCCTAATAATCGATTAGTTCATAATATTGATGAAGTAATGGCATTTATTCATGAAAAAGGTGAATTAAGAAGTAATTTACCTTATGATATAGATGGTGTTGTTATTAAATTAAATAATTTAAAAGAACATGAAATTATGGGTAATACAATAAGATATCCTAAATGGGCATGCGCTTATAAATTCCCTGCTTTAGAAGTTGAAACTAAATTAAATGATATTATATTTACGGTAGGTAGAACTGGTGCCGTTACTCCTAACGCCGTATTGGAGCCAGTTATGGTTATGGGTTCCCTTATATCAAGAGCAACCCTTCATAATGAAGATTATTGTTTGGCTAAAGATATAAGAATTGGTGATACAGTTAAGGTTATTAAAGCTGGAGACGTTATTCCACGAGTAGAATCAGTTGTATTAGATAAAAGACCATTAAAATCTGAACCATTTAAAATGATAACTGAATGTCCAATATGTGGAAGTAAGCTAATTAAGAAAGATGCCTTTTATTACTGCATAAATGATAAATGCGAAAAAAAAGATATTGAATCATTAATCCATTTTGCTTCTCGTGAAGCTATGAACATTGAAGGTTTAGGAGACGCAATTATCGAAGATTTCTATAACATGGGATATATAAAAAAATTTGTTGATATCTATAGATTAGATAGATTTAAAGAAGAATTAAAATTATTAGAAGGATTTGGAGATAAATCAATTGATAATTTATTAACAAGTATAGAAAATAGTAAGCATAATAGTTTAGAAAAACTATTGTTTGCGATTGGTATTAGAAATGTTGGCGCTAAAACAGCTAAAATATTAGCTAAAAGATATAAAAATATTGATAACATTATTAATGCTTCTAAAGAAGATTTGGTAAACATTAAAGATATTGGTGATATCATTGCCGTGTCAATATGTGATTTCTTTAAAAATGAAGATAATATGCAAATGATTAATGATTTAAAAACTGAAGGTCTTAATATGGACTATCTTGGAAGTGAATTACAAACTAATCCATTCTTTACGGGTAAAACATTTGTATTAACAGGAAGTTTAGAAAATTACACTAGAGATGAAGCAAAAGAAAAAATTGAAAATTTAGGCGGTAACGTATCTGGTTCGGTATCTAAAAAAACAGATGTTGTTATTGCTGGCGCTTCGGCTGGATCTAAATTAACTAAAGCCCAAGAATTAAATATTCTAATTTGGGATGAAGAAACATTTACCGAAAAAATTAAAGCACACTAAATAGTGTGTTTTATTGACTATAAATATAAAATATTATAAAATATTATTAGAATAATAGGGTGATAGTATGAACAAAAAAGGATTTGCAGTAACTGGTATTGTATATACACTAATGGTTGTTTTTATTATTTTAATAATTACCTTACTCGCAATGTTTAGTGATCGAAAAAACTTATTAGATGAATTAAAGGAAAGAGTTTTAAATGATGTAAATACTTATGATCAAGCTTTAAATATGTCATATGGCCCTAAAACTGCTTCTGAAGTAATAACTAATCCATATTATGAATACCCTGTTAAAGTAAAAGGATATTATGACTTTTATGTTCAAAGTGCGGATGGGTCATATGTAAAAGCAACCTTCTACCTAAAAGAAGGTGAAAAAATATATATCAAAGTTGGTTCTAGAACATATAATAGTGGTAAAACTGAAATAGCGATTAATGAACAAACTAATAAGCTATTAGAAGTTATCAACAATACAAATTATTTGATGAATAAGTTCGAAAGACGTATGTTTGTTGGTATTGTTTCTGGTAAAGAAACAGGAATTACCGAAGGTAAAGTGGATATAATATATTCTAATAATAAAAGACAAAATACTGATTTAAATAGAGTTAGATATGTTAAAGAGTGCTTATATTCTAACAGCGCTGATGAGAGAAATGAATGGGCGGAAATAATTGTTTTAAAAAATGGTTTAAACTATGCTACTGACGCGATTATAACTGGTGATGTAGATAATACAATAAATATAAACGATGATAACATTTATAGTTTAGTTTCAGCTAATTTAGAAAATGATAATAAGGCATGTATTACTGTAGATTTAGGCAATATGTATGATGTTGACTATATTTATACATGGCATAATTTTAGCGATAAAAGAACTTATTATGAACGTGAATTATCAGTATCAAGTGATGATACAAATTATCGTGTAATTGATAATTATGAAGTACCTGAATCAGAACAAGGAATTGGTGTTTCAGCATTTGAACAAGCAAAAGTACTAGTTTTAGGAGATGTTGCTTTTCCAATAAAACGATATGATGGTAAAACATGGATTCGTTTATTCCATCATAATAATCGTAGTGGTAGTGTTTTATGGGATGCTAGAGATCAAGTGCTAAATAATAAAGGCTATAAAGCACCATATAAAGTAAGCGGATTAAGTTTTCTTAAAAACTTTACTCGCGGTAGTGGGTACTATGAATTATTAATTGAGTATCCTGAATTAAATAAAAGATTTACTTGGACACAACAAAATAACTTTACTGAATCTAGTACTCCAGGTACTTATATAAAATCACCTAGTAATGATGTTGATATTAACTTTAGTGGATTACAAAAAAGTGATTCTATAAATACCGTTATTAGTAGTACTAATAATAAATATCACATTGGTGCATTGCATAGTACTGACGGTGGTATAGAAGGTTATGATGGTATTATAACTGGGACTGTTGATTTATGGGCAAGAGTAAATTAAAACTACTTTTATAAGTAGTTTTATTTTGGTATAATAATTATGAGAAAGGTGTATAAAATGAACGAAATAATAAAACAATTTTTAACACGAACAATACCTGATATGAATAGTAGAGAATATGATTTACCATATATTAAATTTGTATTTAATGATGAAGCAATTAATGAAATGGAAAAGCTAAGTAAATCAGAATCAATAAATTATTTAAAACAAATTCAAATGGATTATAAAAATGGTATTAAAAATGAAGAAGATATTTTTATTGTTATAAAAGATTACCAAAAGTTTTTTAATCTTTTAGACAAAATTGTTAGAACATATGCTAAAAGAGAGTACCGCGGATTACTTGAAAACATTGATTTTATTAGAAGCATCTGGTTAAGAATGAGTCCTAGTGATATTGAAGATGTTAATAGCTTTTTAGAACGTCAATTAAACTTTTTAAACTATGATGAACGTTTTAAGTATCAAGAGGAATTTTATAAAAAGTATGATGAGTTTGATATAACATACCAAAATAAATGTAATACTGAATGGTTTGAAACCAATAATTATTTGGCTTTTGCTATAAGTAGAAAAACGAAAAGTGAAGGTATTGATGAATATTTAGGTTTACCATGTAGTTATCACTACTATAAATTACCAGCTATTCATTATGCTTTTACTAAAGAAAATGATGAAATGGTTTGTTATATATATGGTATCCAAAATATGATGAATGCTTTAAAAGATGAAGAAATAAAAAAAAGAATTCAACCATTAAGAAAAGAATTATCTAATAAATATGTATCACCGGATTTTGTTATTTCCTTAAAACTATTTGTTGAACTTTTAAATGAATATAATGTTACTAATATTAAAGTTCCATTGCTTCAAGTATTTAATTATACGTATCATAACCACTTGTCTGATAGTATTAGTGATTCTTACTTATCGTATGGTGATGAAAGAGAAGAACTAGAAAAAAACTATCTTGAAGGTAATTTAACTGATAAGGTATTAGACTATATTCATGATAAAAATATGTATTATCGATTTGTAGATAAACAAGACATTATAAGTAAAAATAAAACCGAAAGATTAGTAAATACATTTTTAGTGATGAATGAAAAATATGATAATATTCAATTTATGAATGAGCCATTTATTGAAGGAGATCATTTATTAATTAAAATAAAAACAAATAAAAAAATAAAGTAGAGATTTTTCTCTACTTTTTATATAACTTTATCAATTATGCCATATTCTAATGCTTCTTTGGCATCCATAAAATTATCGCGATCAGTATCTTTTTCAACTTTTTTAATATTTTGCTTTGTATTTTTAGCTAGAATATGGTTCAATTTGTTGCGTAATTTTAAAATTCGTTCAGCAGCTATTTTAATTTCGGTTGCTTGACCTTGCGCACCACCTAGTGGTTGATGAATCATGACCTCACTATTGGGTAAAGCATATCGCTTACCAGTTGTACCACTACTAAGTAAAAAAGCAGCCATACTTGCAGCCATACCAACACAAATTGTTGAAACATCAGATTTAATATAATTCATTGTATCATATATACCCATACCAGCAGTAACACTACCACCAGGTGAATTTATATAAATACTAATATCATTATGATTTAAAGAATCTAAATATAATAATTCAGCAATAATAATATTTGCATTAGTATCAGTAATTTCATCACTAATAATAATAATTCGATCTTTTAACAATCTTGAATAAATATCATAACTGCGTTCACCATTACTACTTTTTTCTATCACACTAGGTATTAACATATAAAAGCTCCTTTCTTTTTTATCATAGTAAAAAAAATCAAAAATATGCAAAAAGAGTGACAAATAAATATATTTTTGGTAAAATATTAAATAGAATAGAGGGATGTTTATGGCGAAAGTGATAAAAGTAAATTTTCGTGATTTAGAATCGAAAGAATATATGCCGGGTATTACTTTAAAGGAAGTGGCAGATGATTTTAAGGTTAATTATAATTATCCTATTTTAGCCGCTTCTGTAGATAATCATAGTGTTAGTTTGTTAGATCAATTAACACATAGTTCAAAAATTGATTTTTATGATCGTAGTAGTGGAACAGGAAATGCAATATATGGAAGAACTTTGCAATTTATTTTAGTTGTTGCCACTAAAAAAGTATTGGGTGAAAATATTGATGCAATTATTCACTTTTCTATTGATAAAGGTTTTTATGTTGAAGTTGATACTGACATAGATAAAGATATAGTTCGTAAAATAGAAGAAAAAATGCATGAAATCGTAAGAAATGATTACATTATAAGTAAGGTAAGTGTTTCAAGATATGATGCGATTAAGTATTTTAAAAAGAAAAAGCAAATTGATAAAGTTAAAGTATTAAAGTATATAAGTAATACATACGTAAATTTATATCGTATTGACGATGTATATGATTATTTTTATGGTGAACTTGCCTATAGAACCGGTTTAATTGACGACTTTAAATTAACTTATATTAAAGATAATGGTTTTGTTGTTAGCTATCCAGATGTTTATAATCCAGAATGTACTTTAGAATATAAACATCATGAAAAATTATTCAATGCTTTCTTAGAATATTCAAAATGGGGAGAAAGTATTGGTATTAATAATGCCGCTGATTTAAATGAAATTGTTTCAATGGGTAAATACAATGAATTAATTCGTTTGGCAGAAACACATTATAATAATCAATTAGCCGCAATTGCTGAAGAAATATACCAAAATAAAAATAAAATTAAATTAGTTTTAATTGCTGGTCCTTCTTCAAGTGGTAAAACCACAACAAGTAAAAAATTAGAAACTTATTTACAAAGTAAAGGATTAAGAACTCATCAAATATCAATTGATGATTATTTCTTAGATCGTGATAAAACTCCTAAGTTACCGAATGGTGAACTTGATACAGAGTCTTTAAATGCTGTAGATGTAACTTTATTTAATAAACATCTAACAAAATTATTTGATGGTGAAAGAGTAGAATTACCTGAATATAACTTTATTTTAGGTAAAAGAGAATATCGTGGTAAAAACTTAGAATTAAAAGAAAATGATATAATTATTATTGAAGGATTACATGCTTTAAATGATGATTTAACAATTTGTGTTGATAGAATTAATAAGTATAAAATATATATTAATGCCTTAACACAACTTAATATTGATAATCACAACCGTATTCATACAAGTGATACGCGTAAATTAAGAAGAATAATTCGTGATAATCAATATAGGTGCTATGGTGCCGCTGAAACATTGAAAATGTGGAAAACAATTCGTGAAGGCGAAGAAAAATATGTTTTCCCATATCAAGATGATGTTAATATTATTTTAAATTCAGCCCATATTTATGAATTAGGAATCTTAAAAACATATGCTGAGCCATTATTATTTGCGGTTCCAGAAACTGATCCTAATTATGCTGAGGCATTAAGATTAATTAATTTTTTAAGAAACTTCTTACCAATCCCTAGTGATTATATACCTACTGATTCAATCTTAAGAGAATTTATAGGTCGTAGTTGTTTCTTTAAATAGGAGGAATAGAAATGATAAAAGTAGCAATAAATGGTTTTGGAAGAATTGGTCGTTTAGTTTTTCGTCTTATGGATAATGATCCTGAATTTGATGTTGTAGCTATTAATGATTTAACAGATGCTGAACAATTAGCATACTTGCTTAAATATGATACTAACCATCGTAATTATAAAGTTGATGAAATTAAAAACACTGATAGTTCAATAATTGTTAGTGGTAAAGAAATAAAAATATATGCTGAAACAGATCCAAAGAATTTACCATGGAAAGATTTAGACGTTGATATTGTATTTGAATGTACTGGACATTTTACTGATAAGGAAAGTGCTTATGCCCATATTGAAGCAGGTGCTAAAAAAGTAATTATATCAGCTCCAGCTAAAGGTGATTTAAAAACTATTGTTTATAATGT
Organism: uncultured Bacilli bacterium; assembly: GCA_905235045.1. GTDB lineage: Bacteria > Bacillota_I > Bacilli_A > RF39 > UBA660 > CAJOJO01. The sequence continues at coordinate 836 of CAJOJO010000025.1, read as the reverse complement.
TAATGAAAAAACATTGGATGGAACTGAAGAAGTTATTTCGGCTGCTAGTTGTACAACTAACTGTTTAGCCCCAGTATTACGTATTTTAAATCATTATTTTCAAATTGAAAAAGGATATATGACAACAGTTCATGCATATACGAATGATCAAGCAACTTTAGATATAGCTCATAAAAAAGGTATTAAGGCAAGACGTGGCAGAGCGTGTGCTGCTAATATAGTTCCTGCTTCAACTGGAGCAGCTTCTGCTATAGGTAAAGTATTACCAGAATTAGAAGGTAAATTAGATGGTACTGCTATGCGTGTTCCTGTATCAACTGGTTCGGTAATAGATTTAACTTTAGAATTTGCTAAAACAACTGATGTAGAAAACATAAATAAAGCTTTTGAAATAAATCAAAATGAAACAATTAAATTTACTATGGATCCAGTTGTATCAAGTGATATTATAGGTAGTAATGTAGGAGCCTTAGTAGATGGTTTATCAACAAATGTTTTAACTGTTAATGGTAAGCAATTAGTTAAAGTTGTTGCTTGGTATGATAATGAAATGGGTTATAGTACCCAAATGGTTAGAACAGCTAAATATTTAGGTAGTTTAATAAATAAATAGAGAAATATTCTTTCTCTTTTTTTTATATTATGTTATAATTAAAATAGGTGATAGTATGAAAAAAGGATTTACATTATTAGAATTACTGGCGGTAATAATAGTATTAGCGGTAATATCATTAATTGCATATGCGGTAATTCAAAAAAATATTGATGTAACAAGAAGAAGTAGCTATGAAACAAGCGTTAAAAATATGATTGAAGCAGCTAAAGAATATGTTGTA
>CAJOJO010000024.1 GCA_905235045.1 uncultured Bacilli bacterium | reverse complement strand
GTAAGTACAACAGGAACAAAAACCGGATGTATGAAATGGTATGTAATAAAAGATAATGGAGATAGTATAAATGTAATACTAGATCATAATACAACAGCAACAGTAGCATACAATACATCAGGAACATATGTAGAATATAATAGTGCATCAATTAAAAATCAAGTAAATACAGATACAACAGGATGGACAAGTGGCTTAAATCCAAGACTAATAACAGCAAACGAAATAGCTGAAGTAACAGAAAACACAACATTTAATGGAAGCAGTAGTACATATTTCTATTTTGGATCAAATAATACTACAAGTTATTCATCACAAACAGAAGAACAAAAAGCAAGACAAAGAAGTTTTGCGTGGTTATTTGATTATACATATAACTGTACAAATGATGGATGTAACACAGCAGATTCATTAACATATGGATACTGGACATCATCACCCGTTTCTGACCATTCAATCAGCGCTTGGTACGTGAGATTCAATGGCAACTTGTACGTCTATAGGGTAGACTATGCAAGCTACTACGGTTTGCGCCCAGTTATAACAGTATCTAAATCAATATTTAATTAATAAATAAATAATTTAAAAGAATAGTTAAACTATTCTTTTATTATGTAAAACTTTAAAAATTAGCACTCATATATTGACAAGTGCTAACATATAATATATAATGTATTTAGCACTCGTAAAAAACCAGTGCTAAATGATAGAAGGTGATGAAATGGTTAATGAAAGACAAAGGGAACTACTTAAACTAATTGTTGAAGAATATATTAAAACAGCTAGACCAGTAGGATCTAAATCTCTATGTGATTCATTAAAATGTTCAAGTGCAACAGTTAGAAATGAGATGAGTTTTCTAGAAGAATTAGGACTGTTAGAAAAAACTCATACTTCTAGTGGACGTATCCCTAGTGAAAAAGGTTATCGATATTATGTTGATAATATTATGAAACCAAAAGAACTAACTGGTGAAGATATGTTAAAATTACAAACAATATTCCATAATAAATCATTAATGTTAAATGACACAATTATTAAAAGTATGGAAATTATTTCTGATTTAACTAACTATACTTCAATTATATTAGGTGCTTCTAGTAAAGATAATAAAATTAGTAAAGTAGAAGTTATTCCAATTAATGATAATGATTTAGTTGCAATTGTGGTAACAGATAAAGGTCATGTAGAAAATAGACATATGACCATTGAAGAAAAAGTATCATTATTAGAAATAAAACAAACAGTTGATTTAATAAATAAATTTATTGTTGGAACACCTATTGATGAAGTAAGCATTAAATTAGAAATGGAAGTAAAACCACAAATCGCGGATAGTGTAAAACAACAAAGAGCTATTTTTGATGCTTTATATAACGTATTTAATGATTTTACTGATAATTCATATAAAGTAACAAAACCAAGTAATATGTTAAATCAACCAGAATTTAATGATGTAAATAAAATAAAAGAAATCTTAAATAAATTTGATGATAAAGATTTAATTAATAAAATTAAAGAAGAAGATAATGGTATTAATATATATATTGGTAGTGAAAATGAATTTGATCCCGATGTAACAGTTATTAAAACAAAATATAGCGTTAATGGTGAAGAAGGAACAATTGCTTTAATTGGACCTAAAAGAATGGAATATGATCGTGTAACAACTCTTCTAAATTATATTAAGGAAAATATTGAGGGATGATGAATAATGCAAGATAAATTACAACATTATAAAGATGTAATGGAGTATGTAAATCGTCTACAAAATATTAAAGTGGATGATAATATTCAAATTAAAAAAATTATTATTGATGAAGAAAAACCAAAAGTATATGTTAAAAAGGAGGCTAAGAATGGATAAATGTAATTGTAATGATGAATGTACATGTGGTGAAGATTGTACATGTGGTGAAGAATGTAAATGTGATGAAAAAAAAGAAGTTAAAAAAGCTCCTAAAAAGAAAAAAGATAAAAAAGATGTAAAAATAGAAGAATTAGAAAAAAAAGTAAGAGATTCTTTAAATGAAGTTTTAACCGCTAAAGCTGATTTAATTAACTATCGTAAAAGAAAAGATGAAGAAGTTAGTAAAATGCTTAAGTATTGTAATGAAGATTTAGTTAAAGAAATGCTTCCAATTATTGATACTTTTGAAAGAGCTATTAAAATGGATGATGATAACTTAGATGATGAAGTATCAAAATTCTTAGAAGGATTTAAAATGATGTATTGTAATTTAACATCAATATTTGAAAAATATGGCGTTAAAGCAATAGATGGATCTAATAAACAATTTGATCCAACATATCATCAGGCTGTTATGACAGAAAAAAGAGATGATATGGAACCAGGAATGGTTATTGAAGTATTACAAAAAGGTTATTTATTAAAGGATAAAGTTATTCGACCTGCCATGGTTAGAGTAAGTGAGTAAAGGAAAGGTGATAAATATGGCAAGAACAATAGGTATTGATTTAGGTACAACAAATAGTTGTGTATCAGTTTATGAAGGTGGAGAAGCTAAAGTAATAGCTAATCCAGAAGGAAATAGAACTACTCCTTCAGTAGTAGCTTTCTCAAAAGAAGGAGAAATAATAGTTGGTTTAAAAGCAAAAAACCAAATGTTAACAAACCCAGATGTAGTTTATTCTATTAAAAGAGATATGGGAACAAATAAAAAAGTTCATGTTAATAATAAAGATTATACACCACAAGAAATATCAGCAATGATTTTAGGTGATTTAAAGAAAACAGCTGAAGCTTATTTAGGTGAAAAAGTAACTAAAGCAGTTATTACTGTTCCAGCTTACTTTAATGATTCACAAAGACAAGCAACTAAAGATGCAGGTAAAATTGCTGGTTTAGAAGTAGAAAGAATTATCAATGAACCAACAGCTGCTGCTTTAGCATACGGATTAGATAAACAAGAAAAAAGTGAAAAAATCTTAGTATATGATTTAGGTGGTGGAACATTTGATGTTTCAATTCTTGAATTAGGTGATGGTGTATTTGAAGTATTATCAACTAGTGGTAATAACCATTTAGGTGGTGATGATTTTGATCAAAGAATTATGGATTATCTAGTAGATGAATTTAAGAAAGAAAATGGTATTGATTTATCTAATGATAAAATGGCAATGCAAAGAATTAAAGATGCATCAGAAAAAGCTAAAAAAGATTTAAGTGGTATGACTTCAACAGAAATTTCAATTCCATTTATTACCCAAGGTGATAATGGACCGTTACACTTATCAATTAACTTAACAAAAGCTAAATTTGAAGATTTAATTAAAGATTTATTAGATTCAACATTAGAACCAGTTCGTAATGCTTTAAAAGATGCTAATTTAACAAAAAATGATATTGATAAAGTATTATTAGTAGGTGGTTCTACAAGAATTCCTAAAGTTCAAGAATTGATTGAAAAAGAATTAGGAAAAGAACCATCAAAAGGTGTTAACCCAGATGAAGTAGTTGCTATGGGTGCTGCTATTCAAGGTGGTGTTTTAACAGGTGAAGTAGATGATATTGTTTTACTAGATGTAACACCATTATCACTTGGTATTGAAACAATGGGTGATGTATGTACTGTTTTAATTCCAAGAAATACAACTATTCCAACAAGTAAGAGTCAAGTTTTCTCAACTGCTGCTGATAATCAACCAGCTGTTGATATTCACATCTTACAAGGTGAAAGAAAAATGGCTAGTGACAATAAAACATTAGGAAGATTTCAATTAACAGGTATTCCAGCTGCTCCAAGAGGAGTACCACAAATTGAAGTTACATTTGATATTGATGCTAATGGTATTGTTAACGTTAAAGCTAAAGATTTAGGCACTAACAAAGAACAAGCTATTACAATTACTTCTTCAACAAATTTAACTGACGAAGAAATTGATAAAATGGTTAAAGAAGCCGAAGCTAATCGTGAAGCTGATGAAAAACGTAAGGAAGAAGCAGATACTAAAAATGAAGCAGAACAATTAGTATTCCAAACTGAAAAATCAATTAAAGAATTAGAAGATAAAATTGATAAAAAGGATAAAGAAAAAGCCGAAAAACAAATTGAAGAACTTAAAAAAGCTTTAGAAGAAAATAATATTGATGATATTAAAACTAAGAAAGCTGCTTTAGAAGAAACAGCTATGGCTTTCGCAACTAAAGTATATGAAGAAGCTGCAAAACAAGCACAAGCTGAAAATAATTCTGAAGAAAACAAAGATGATAAAAAAGACGATGTAATTGACGCTGAATTTGAAGAAAAATAAAAGGAGTTCTAGTTTAATCTAGAACTTCTTGACATAAAGGAGAAACTATGGAAAAACAAAAGCTACGTAGTGAAATAAGTGATGAATATAAATGGGATTTAACAGCTATTTATAAAACTAATGATGACTGGCATAAAGATTTAGAAAAAGCTAAAAAAGAAGTAAAAAAAATTAATAACTATCATAATTTTTTAGATAGTGCAACTAATTTATTAGAATTCTTAGAATTTACTAATCAATTAGAACGTTTATTAAATAAGCTATATTATTATGCGCATTTAAACTATGATACTGATACAACTAATACTAAATATCAAGAAATGACGACTTTAATAACTGATATTATGACAGAATATAGTGAGTTATCTGCTTTTATTATTCCAACATTTATTAGTAAAGATTATTCGTTAATTGAAAAGTATATAAAAGATTTGAAAGAATTAAAAGATTATGAATATAATTTAAAAAATATTTATCGTTACAAAGAACATACATTGGATGAAAAAACCGAAAAAATTATTTCAACATTATCAAACACTATTTCTAATGCAGCAAATATATATGAAGTATTAAGTGATTCTGATTTAACTTTTGGAATTATTAAAGATGAAAATGGTAATGATGTTGAACTAACTCATAGTAATTATGTTACTTATTTACAAAGTAGTAATCGCGATGTTCGAAAAAATGCTTTTAATTTAATGTATGATAAGTACGCTGAATTTAAAAATACAATTGCGGCTACTTATATTGGTGATATTGATACAAATATTGCTTTAGCTAAAATAAGAAATTATCCAAGTGCGAGAGAAGCTAGTTTATTTGATGATAATGTTGATACAAAAATATATGATAATTTAATTACTACTGTATCTAATAATTTAGAGCCTTTATTTGAGTATTATAATTTAAAAAAGCAAATTCTAAATTTAGATGAAATGCATTTATACGATATTTATGCTGATATAGTAGAAGTAAAAGATTTAAATAGTTTTACTTTTGATGAAGCAAAAAATATGGTTGTTGAAGCTTTAAATGTTTTAGGTGATGATTATATTAATGATCTTAAAAAAGCTTTTGATCAAAGATGGATTGATATCTATAATAACAAAGGTAAACGAAGTGGGGCTTATTCATCTGGTTTTTACGATACTTATCCATATGTTTTATTGAATTTTGAAGGTAAATTAGATGATGTATCTACTTTAGCTCATGAATTAGGTCATTCAATGCATACATATTATTCATGTAAGAATAATAGTTTTCAAAATTCAAATTATAAAATATTTGTTGCTGAAGTAGCTTCAACTGTTAATGAACTATTATTAGCTAAATATTTACTTAAAACCTTGGATGATAAAGACAGTAAATTATATATTTTAAATCAATTACTTGATTTATTTAAAGGAACGATTTATCGTCAAACAATGTTTGCAGAATTTGAAAGAAATATTTATCAAAAAAGGGAAGAAAAACAAGCATTAACTAATGAAATATTATGTGATGAATATTATAAATTAAATAAAAAATACTTCGGTAATGATATTATAATTGATGATAAAATTAAATATGAATGGGAAAGAATTCCTCATTTCTATTATGATTTTTATGTATATAAATATGCGACTGGTTTATCTAGCGCGTGCTATATTATTGATGGTATTTTAAATAATCGCGAAAATGCTTTAGAAAATTATTTAAAATTTTTAAAAACTGGTGGTAGTATGGATCCAGTAGATGAACTTAAAATTGCTGGTGTTGATATTGAAAAACCAGAAGTTATTGAAAGCGCGATAAAGATGTTTAAAGATATCTTAGAAGAAACAAAAGAACTGTTAGGAAGTGAGTAATATGAATAAGAGAGACTATTATGAGGTACTAGGAGTCTCAAAAACAGCTAGTCAAGATGAAATAAAATCAGCTTTTAGAAAACTTGCTAAAAAATATCATCCTGATGTTAGTAAAGAACCTGATGCCGCAGAAAAATTTAAGGAAGCTCAAGAAGCTTATGCAATTTTATCTGATGATAATAAAAGAAAACAATATGATCAATTTGGTCATGCAGCATTCCAAAATAATGGTTATAGTAGTGCTGACTTTAATTGGGATGATTTTGACTGGGCTGATATTTTAGGCGAAATGTTTGGTGGTGGCTTTAGTTCATCATTCCGTAGTTCCTTTGGTGGAAGAGGTAAAACCAATCGTCCAGTAAAAGGGAATGATTTATTAACTCGTTTGAATATTACCTTTGAGGAAGCCATAACCGGTTGTCAAAAAACTATTAATGTTACCTTAGATGAAAAATGTGACAAATGTGATGGTATGGGTGGTCACGGAGCTAAAAAATGCCCTGATTGTAATGGTAGTGGTACTGTTAATAGAGAACAAGCAACCATTTTTGGAACTTTTATGACAAGATCTACTTGTTCTAATTGTGGTGGTTCTGGTACTGTTTTTGAAGAAAAATGTCATGACTGTCGAGGAACAGGCCATATCCGTAAAACCAAAGATATTGAAGTAAAAGTACCTGCTGGTATTGATTCTGGAAATCGTTTACGTGTAGCTGGTAAAGGCGAGGCAGGATATAATGGTGGCCCTAATGGAGATATTTATATTGAATTTAATGTAAGTAGTCATCCTTTATTTGAAAGAAATGAAAATGATATTTATTTAGCTTTACCAATCACTTTAACTGATGCTGTTTTAGGAAATAAAGTAGATGTTCCAACTTTAAATGGTAAAGTTAAATTAACAATACCTGCTGGTAGTAAAACAGGTGATAAACATCGTATTAAAGGTAAAGGTATAGCTGATGTTAATAGTGGTAAACCAGGTGATATGTATATTGTGTTAAATGTAATAATTCCAAAAAAATTAACTAAAGAACAAAAGAAATTATTTGAATCATTAGCTAAAACAGAATTAGATAATTCTGATGAATTTAAAAAAATAAATAAATATTTATAAAAGGTATAGAATATTCTATACCTTTTTTAATACATCAACAATATGAGCACTTGCTCCTAAAATATCTTTTCTCTCACTTATTTCTAATATATATTTTAAAAATATTTCAAATTCTTCTTCATTCATTTTATTTAATTCATTTCTTATGTAATTCGCTGGTCCATCAGGAGTAAAAGTAGTTATTCTTTTTAAATTAACTCGTTTATTTAATTTATTAATATCTTCTAAACGCATCATACTATATAATCCATCATCAGCATTAATAATATTAAAATTATCATCGATTCTTTTTTCTTTAATTGCCGAAATAATATTATGTTCAATAAAACCATGTTTTATAATAGCGTATTCATTCATTACATAAGCAACCATAATTATTCCATTTGTTTTAGTAATTCTTTTTGCTTCATTTAAAGCTAATTCTTTTTCTTTATTTGTTAATAAGTGATACATTGGTCCAAATAATAAAGTTATATCAAATGTATTATCATTAAATTTATTTAAATTAATAGCGTTACCTTGATAAGCTTTAACTAATGGATAGTTTTTTTCAATTAATCTTAAATTATGTTTCACTAATTCAACAGCTGTTACATCGTAGTGATTTGCTAAAAAACCAGAATATTTACCAGTACCAGCTCCGATTTCAATAATTTTTGGATTTTTAAATTTTTTTAAATATTTATTTATATAAAATAAAGTAGTTTGAAATTCTACTTGACCATGTCTAGTATTAAATCTTTTATTTTCATTAAATTTATTGTAATAGTTAATTAATTTTTCTTCATTCATATATATCCCTCCTTAATATAATAGCACATTCTTTGAATAAAAATAAAATATTTTTTCTTAATAAAAATGAAAGGAGAATATAATGGCACGTCACAAAGTAGAAATTTGTAACGTGAATACTGCGAATATTAAAGTATTAAGTAGTGAAGAAATGACTAAACTATTTAAAAAATATAAAGAAGGGGATAAACAAGCGAAAGAACAACTAGTTAATGGTAATTTAAAATTAGTATTATCAATCTTAAAAAAATATAATAACCGAACTGATAATATGGATGATTTATTCCAAGTAGGATGTATTGGTTTAATTAAAGCAATTGATAATTTTGATTTGAGTCATGATGTAAAATTTAGTACTTATGCGGTTCCAATGATTTTAGGAGAAATTAGGAGATACTTAAGAGATAATTCAAGTGTTAGAATAGCCAGAAGTATAAAAGATACTGCTTATAAAGCTTTAAAAGTAAAAGAGGAACTAACTAATAAATATGGAAAAGAACCAACTATTAAAGAAATAGCTAATTGTTTAGATTTATCAGAATTAGAAGTAGCAAACTCATTAGAATCGATGAAAGATGCAATTAGTATGTATGAACCTATTTATAATGATGGTGGAGATACAATTTATCTGGCTGATCAATTAGAAGATAAAACTTATGATTATCCAATTGAAACAAGGATTGAACTTAAAAACGCAATAAATAAACTGAAAGAAAAAGAAAAATATATTATTTACGAAAGATATATTATTGGTAAAACTCAATTAGAATTAGCTAGTGAAATAGGAATAAGCCAAGCCCAAATATCAAGATTAGAAAAAAGTGGTATTGAAAATATGAAAAAATTTATGATGTAGGTTTCTTCTATTATTTTAATAATAAAGCATATGTAACTGTATTAAAAGAAATAATTGATGGGTATCAGATGTATATACTTACTTAGAAAAAAAGGTAATAAAAAATAGTTAGCTGTAAAAAGCTAATTTTTTTTATTTTTTAGGCAGGAATTTAGATAAATCGTAACGTAAGATATAAGTGAGGAGGTGAAAAATATGCAATACATTATAACTTATACCAAAAAATATGCCCTTTATATTATCATTACTTTATTAGGCGTAATTGTTGTTTTAGGAACTCTTTTTCTAACTAGGTCAGAATCTGTTTTAGCAGAACCAGAAGTAAAGGAAGTTTTTAAAGAAGAAAAAGTAATTACTAAAATTAAAGTAGAAATTAAAGGAGCAATCAATAATCCTGGTGTATATGAATTAGATTCAAATAGTCGTGTTATCGATGTAGTAAACATGGCGGGTGGCTTAAGAGAAGATGCTAATACAGATTTAATTAATTTATCCAAAAAAGTAACAGATGAAATGGTTATAATTATTTATACTAATGATGAAATAGCTAATTATGAAGCTTCTAAAGTAAAAACCGAATATGTTTATATAGAAGTAGATAGTTGCCCTGATAAAGTTAATAATGCTTGTATTAAAGATTATCAAGAAGAATCTGATTCAAATTCTGTTTCAAATAATGGCTTAATTAATATAAATACAGCTAATATTGAAGAATTAACTAGTTTACCAGGTATTGGTGAAGCAAAAGCAAAAACAATAATAGAATACCGTAATAAAGAAAAATTTAATAAAATAGAAGATATTCAAAATATAAGTGGTATTGGAACAAGTTTGTTTGAAAAAATCAAAGATTATATTACGGTATAGTTTCTATTTAATTTCAATTATTTATGTTTTACTTATAATAAACAATAATATTACTTTTAAAAAATATCATCAAGAAAATAAAATAGAAGGTATTATTACTTATTATCAAGTAAACGATGATTATGTTTTAATTCATTTAAAAGGAAAAGAAAAAGTAATTGTTTATTATAAAAACAATGATCTTAAATTAGAATTAGGAATGAATATTGAAGTTTTTGGAGAATTAAATGAACCTTCTAAAAACACTAATTTTAATTTATTTAATTATCAAAATTATTTACTTAGTAAAAAAATTTATCATACATTTTATGCTGAAAAAATCAAAGTAAAAAATAAAAGTGTTAATATATTTTATAAAGTAAAAAATTTAATAATTAAAAGAATAAATAAAAGTAAGAATAAAAATTATTTAGAATTATTTGTTTTAGGTAATAATAATTTAGATGAAATGAAAAGTATTTATCAAAGTTTAGGAATAAGTCATTTGTTTGCGATTTCTGGTATGCATATAACATTACTTACAAGTGTTCTATATAAACTTTTAAATAAATTAAATAAAAATAAAAAAACTAATTTTATAATTATTAGTTTATTTTTACTTTTTTATATGTTTTTAACAAATTATACAGCTTCGGTATTAAGAGCTAGTTTTCTTTTTATTCTTATTAATTTAAAAAAAATATTAAAAACAAAAATTGATAATATTCATATACTATTAATTATCTTTTTTGGATTATTAGATTATAATCCATATTATTTATATGATTTAGGTTTTTTATTTAGTTTTTGTATTAGTTATGCTTTAATTAAATATAACTATTTAATTAATAAATATCATAATTATTTTATTAAAGTGTTTGTAACTTCTTTAATTTCATTTACTTTTAGTCTTCCAATTATTATGCTTAATATAAATAGTTTTAATTTATTAAGTCCGCTTATTAATTGTTTATTTGTTCCATTTGTTTCTTTAATAGTTTTTCCTTTATCATTAATCAATTTATTCCTACCTTTTTTGGATAATATATTATTAGTTGTGATAAATATATTAGAAGAAATAGCTAAGATATGTTTTATTTTTAAAATAGAAATAGTTTTAGCTAGTGCTAGTGTATTAGTTATTATTCTATATTATTTATATATTACTTATATGTTTTATAAAATTAATCTAAAAAAAATAATTGTTTTTATGATTATTTTATTAATTCATATCAATATTCATTATTTTATTTTTTATCCAAAAGTAACTTTTTTAGATATTGGTCAAGGTGATAGTAGTCTAATTGAACTGCCACATAATAAAGGTAATATTTTAATTGATACAGGCGGTAATTATGATAGAGATATTGCTAACACCATTTTGATTCCTTATTTTAAAAGTGTTGGAATTAAAAAAATAGATTATTTAATTCTTTCTCATGGAGACTATGATCATATGGGTGAAGCAATTAATTTAGTAAATAATTTTAAAGTAGAAAAGGTTATCTTTAATTGCGGAGAATATAACGATTTAGAAAAAGAATTAATTAAAGTTTTAGATAAGTTCGTGTATTAATGAATTAAACATAGATAACAATAAATTATATTTCTTGCAAACAAAAGAATATGATAATGAAAATGATAATAGTAATGTTATTTATACTGAACTAAATAACTATAAATTTATGCTTATGGGTGATGCATCTATTAATACTGAAAAAGAAATAATGAATATTTACAATTTACCAGATATAGATGTATTAAAAGTGGGACATCATGGAAGTAAGACAAGTAGTGGTATTGAATTTATTAATGATATAAATCCTAAGTATTCAATAATTAGTGTAGGTAAGAATAATAGGTATGGACATCCAAATAAAGGAGTGTTAGATAATTTAGAAAATTCTAAAATATATAGAACAGACGAAGATGGTAGTATTATGTTTAAAATTAAAAATAACAAATTAAAGATAGAAACATGTTATCCATAGAAAGGAGAATGATAAAATGGATGAATTAAAAGAATATACAGAGAAAACGTTTGAAGATATTAAACATTTAGATGACTTTGGTAATGAGTATTGGCTTGCTAGAGAATTACAAAATATATTAGGATATCATCAATGGCGAAGCATAAATGATTTAATTGAAAGAGCTAAAGTCGCATGCCAAGAAAGTAAATACAATATAGATGACCATTTTGCGGTGCAATGCAAAATGGTTGACATAGGCTCTAAGACAAAAAGAAATGTTATAGATTATAAACTATCTAGATACGCATGTTATTTAATTGTAATGAATGGTAATCCTAAAAAAGAAATCATAGCACTTGCACAAACTTATTTTGCTGTTCAAACAAGAAAACAAGAACTAAGTGAAAAAGAATATAGTGAACTTTCTGAAGATGAGAAAAGAATATATAGGAGGAGACAAGTAAGAAGTGGTAATTATAATCTAAATAAGACTGCAGTTAAAAGTGGAGTAAAAGACTTGGCTAGATTTCATAATTCAGGATATAGAGGTTTATATAATGGAGAAACAGCAGATGATATATTTAAAAGAAAAAAATTGAGATATAGAGAAGATATATTAGATAATATGGGTAGTGAAGAACTTGCAGATAATATATTTAGAATAGCCCAAACAGATGCTAAATTAAAAAGAGATAATGTAGATAATGAATATACTGCAAATTCTGTTCATTATGAAGTAGGTA
>CAJOJO010000023.1 GCA_905235045.1 uncultured Bacilli bacterium | reverse complement strand
TTGATATATTAAATAAAGCTAAAAAAGAAATAATTATAATAGATAACTATATTAATAAGAATTTATTAGATATATTATCTAAAGTAAATAAAAAAATTACTATAATTACTAATGATTATAATAATACAGATTATACAAAGTATAAAAAACAATATATTAATATAAAACTAATAATAAATAATGATTTTCATGATAGATTTATTATAATTGATAGAAAAGAATTATATCACTCAGGAGCATCATTTAAAGATTTAGGTAATAAGTGTTTTGAAATAAGTAAAATAATAGAAGATAATGTATTAGAATTATTATTAAGTAATATAAAGGTGTAATATAATGTAAAGTAAATAAACTGTATGTTGATTTTAATACTAGGGGGAATATAATTATAATAGGAGGGTGAAGTAAATGAATAAAGGAAAAAAATATTATAGTGTAGAAAAAGTAGAATCTTAATAAATATATAAAAAGGTATGGAAATAATACCTTTTTTTTGATATAATTATAATTGGTGTAGAATATGAACATATATAATATGACTTTTGAAGATTTAGAAAACTATTTTGTAAGTCAAAATGAAAAAAAATTTAAGGCTACGCAAGTATTTGAATGGTTATATAAAAAAAGAGTTAGTAACTTTTATGATATGACTAATTTAAAGAAAGAATTACAAGAAAAACTAACTAATACATTTACTATTAGAACTATAAAACTAATTACTAAAAGAGAAGATAAAGATGCTATTAAATTCTTATTTGAATTAAATGATAACAATAAAATCGAAGCTGTCTTAATGAAACATGATTATGGTAATAGTTTATGTATTTCTACTGAAGTAGGATGTAATATGGGATGTGCTTTTTGTGAATCTGGTAGACTTAAAAAAGTAAGACACTTAGAAACTCACGAAATGGTTGAACAAATCTTATTAGTTGAAGAAATATTAAATATTCGTATTTCACATGTTGTATTAATGGGAATAGGTGAACCATTTGATAATTATGATAATGTTATTAAGTTTATCAATATTATTAATTCTAATAAAGGAATTGATATAGGTGCTAGACACATAACTGTATCAACTTGTGGACTTATTCCTAAAATAGAGGAGTTTATTAAAGATGGTAAACAAGTTAATTTAGCGATTAGCTTACATGCTCCTAACAATGAATTAAGAAGTAAATTGATGCCAATAAATAAAGCTTATCCTTTAGAAGATTTATTTAAAGTATTAAAAAAATATATCGAATTAACAAATAGAAGAGTAACATTTGAATATATTTTATTAGATGGTGTTAATGATAGTGATGAGTGTGCTAAAGAATTAGCTAACTTACTAAAAGGTATGAATGCTTATGTTAACTTAATTCCATATAATGAGACAAGTCATATTGAATTTAAAAGAAGTAAAAGAATAATGGAATTTTATGATATTCTAAAGAAAAATAAAATAAATGTGACTGTAAGAAGAGAATTTGGTCGTGAACTAAAAGCTGCTTGCGGTCAATTAAGATCAAACTATGAGGAGGTAGAGTAATGGAATATTTTTATATAACTGATACCGGTATGGTTAGAGATCATAATGAAGATAGTGTTGTTATAACCGAAAATATGAATCACGAAATATTAATGACAGTTGCTGATGGTATGGGTGGTCATAACGCTGGTGAAATTGCTTCATCAATTGCCATAACCCATATTGGGACAAGATTTAAAGAATTAAGTACTGTTGGTAATAAAGAAGATGCTATTAATTGGTTAAAAGAAATAGTAAACGAAATAAACTTACTATTATACAAATATACTGAAGAACATCCAGAAAGTACAGGAATGGGAACTACTTTTGTATTAGCTCTAATTACAAAAGACTTCTTACTTTTTGGTAATATTGGTGATTCAAGTGGTTACGTTATAAAAGATAATAAACTTCATAAAATAACAACTGACCATACATTAGTTAATTTACTTGTTAAATCTGGTGAATTAACTGAAGAAGAAGCAAAAGAACATCCACGTAAAAATGTTTTAATGAAAGCCTTAGGAGCAGCTGTAGCTGTGGAAATGGATATTTTTGATGTAGAAACTGACATTGAGGGTATTTTACTATGTAGTGATGGTTTAACCAACATGTTAGATAATGAACAAATAGAAAAAGTATTAAATGAAGATTTAAGTATTGAAGATAAATTAAATAAATTAGTTTATAAATGTAATAATCGAGGTGGCAATGATAACATTTCGATTGCGTATTTAGTTAAAGGTGGTGCAGAATGATAGCAAAAGGGGATAAAATTAATGATCGTTATCAAATTATTAGATCAATAGGAGAAGGTGGAATGGCTAATGTATATTTAGCTTATGACACAATATTAGATAGAAATGTTGCTGTTAAAATCTTAAGAGGTGATTTAGCAACTGATGAAAAATTTGTAAGACGTTTTCAAAGAGAAGCTATCTCAGCTAGCTCTTTGTCACATCCAAATATTGTTGAAATGTATGATGTAGGTGAAGACGATGGCAAATATTTCATTGTTATGGAATATTTAGAAGGAAAAACCTTAAAAAGCCTAGTTAAAAAAAGAGGAGCTCTTACTTTATCTGAAGTAGTAGACATTATGTTACAACTTACATCAGCTGTTGCTTGTGCTCATGATAGTTATATAATTCATCGAGATATTAAACCACAAAATGTTTTAATCTTAGATGATGGTAAAGTTAAAATAACTGACTTTGGTATTGCGATGGCCCTAAATAGTAATGAATTAACCCAAACTAATTCAGTAATGGGTAGTGTTCATTACTTACCACCAGAACAAGCTAATGGTACAGGAGCAAGTGTAAAAAGTGATATTTATTCATTAGGTATTTTAATGTATGAATTATTAACTGGTAAATTACCATTTAAAGGTGAAAATGCTGTTGAAATAGCTATTAAACAAATGAGAGATCCAATTCCAAGTGTTTGTGAATTTAATCCTGAAATACCACAAAGTATTGAAAATATTGTTTTAAAAGCAGCAGCTAAAAACCCTAAAAATAGATACAATAGTGTTGCTGAAATGCATGATGATATCGCATCATCTTTAACAGAAGCTCGTAAAAACGAAAAAAAGTTAACTTATATGTATTCAGAAGTTGACTTTGATGAAGATAAACATTTACCAACTCGTGAAAAACTAAATGAAGATATTGTTGAAGCTAAATCAGAAGAAATAAAAGTTAAAAAATTAAATAAAGCAGCTTTATTTACTGCTATTGGAGCGGGAGTCGTAATCTTACTTACAACAATTTTCTTAATTGTTATGAGTAATTCTAAACCAAAAGATATTGAAATACCAGATGTTTCCAAGAAAACAGTAGTTGAAGCCGAAAAAGAATTAGAAAAACTTGGCTTTGAAGTTAATACTAAAACCGAAGAAAAAGCAAGTAGTACAATTGCTAAAGGTAAAGTAGTCGAAACAAGTCCATCAATTGGTAGAACAGTAAAAGCCGGTACTAAAATTACTTTAATAGTTTCAACTGGTACAGATAAAATTAAAATAAAAGATTATACTAATCAAGATTTTGAAACAGTTAAAAATAGTTTAGAAAAATTAGGATTAAATGTTATTGGTAAAGAAAAAGAAATAACCAAAGATGATAACCTTGAAGAAGGAACTATCATAGAACAAGATATTGAAGAAGGTAAGAAATTAACAAAAGGTGATACAATTACCTTAACATTTGCTAAAATAATAGTAGTATATCCAGATTTTGTTAATGAAAACTATACTTTAGATGAAGTTGAAGTATTCTGTGAAGATAATGAAATCACTTTAAACTCAGTAGCTAAAGAAACAGATGAAGTTCCAGAAAATTATATTATTTCACAAACAAGACAAGCAGGTTCGAAAGTAGTTAAAGGTGTAACATTAAGAGTAACATATGCTAAGAAAAAACCTGAAGAGCCAAAAACTGATACAAGTGATAAAGAAACAAAAGAAACTACTGATAAAACAACAACGGAAAAAACTGATACAAATAGTACAAATAATTCTTCTTCAAGTCAAACAACTAATTAATTATGCTTGAAGGAAAAATAGTAAAACTAATTAGTAATGATTATACGGTTTTAAGTGATAAGATATATGTTTGTAAATGTCGTGGTAAATTTCGTAACGAAAAAATTACGCCATTAGTTGGTGATAATGTCTTATTTGATCCAAATAATAATTATATTTTAGAAATAAAAAAAAGAAAAAACGAACTAGTAAGACCACCAATAAGTAATATTGATCAAGCATATATAGTTACTAATGTAAAACCTGAATTTAATAGTAATTTACTTGATAAATTATTATGTATTATTGAATTTAACAATATTAAGCCAATTATAATATTTACAAAAATAGATTTATTAAATGAAGAAGAAAAAAAAGAAATAAATAAAGTAATTAGTTATTATAAATCAATTGGTTATGAAGTATATATCAATACTGAATTAGATAAAATAAAAATATCAATGAAAAATAAGATATCCGTTTTGTCAGGACAAAGTGGAGCTGGTAAATCAACCTTGCTAAATAAAATAGATAAAAATTTAAACTTGAAAACAGATGAAATATCGGTTGCCTTAGGAAGAGGTAAACATACTACTAGACATGTAGAATTGATTAGTGTATGTGACGGATTGGTAGCTGATACTCCTGGATTTTCAAGTTTAGACTTTGCTAATATGAAAAACACAGATATTCGTGATAACTTTATTGAATTTAATGAATATAAAGAAGATTGTCGTTATCGTGATTGTATGCATTTAGAAGAAGTTGATTGTAATATTAAAAATAATCAAAAAATCTTAAAATCAAGATATTTAAATTATGTAAGTTTTATAAATAATAATAAACAAAATAGGTGGTAATATGAATCTAGCGGTTTCAATTTTAGGAATTATTAATAATCAAAAAAAAATTGATAATTTAAATTTAGAGGTTGTTAAATATATTCATTTAGATGTTATGGATGGTAAATTTGTTAAAAATAT
Source organism: uncultured Bacilli bacterium (assembly GCA_905235045.1). GTDB lineage: Bacteria > Bacillota_I > Bacilli_A > RF39 > UBA660 > CAJOJO01. Next base: position 6,783 of record CAJOJO010000023.1, on the reverse strand, counting down.
AAAATTACCAAATAATGATATTAATTATCATAAACCAGTAGATATTCATTTAATGGCTTATGATATTGATAAATATTTAACCTATTATCAAAATTTAGATATTAATAATATAACTTTTCATTATGAAATAGGAAATGTATTAAATAATATTAATTTAATAAAATCACATAATATAAAAGTTGGAATGGCTATTAACCCAACTACAAATATAGAAAGTGTATTACCATACTTAGATAAAATAGATTTGCTACTTATAATGAGTGTTGAACCTGGTGAGGGTGGACAAACATTTATAGACAATACAATTGATAAAATAAATTACTTTGATAAATATCGTAAATTAAATAATTTAAATTATTTAATTGAAGTAGATGGTGGAATAACAGATGATGTTATTAAAAAATTAAATACTGATATTATTGTTGTAGGAAACTTTATAACTGCAAGTAATAATTATCAAGACCAGATAGTAAAGTTGGTGAAAGAATGAAAAGAGTACTTATAATGATTGCTTTAATGGTTTTTATAACTGGTTGTGGATGTAGTGAAAAAGAGGTAGAAACTTTTGAAACAAATAAAGTCAACCTAAATGAAGGAGTTATTGAGGATAAAACATTGGATAACTTTAATACTCATAATACATCAGTTATTTATGAAAAAGGTATAACGACCTTTAAAACTGAATTAAGCGTAAATGAAGAAAGACACATTGATAATATTAAAATTATTTTCAAAAGTAAAAGTGGAGAAATTTTGACAGAATTGGTAGGATATATAAATCAAGATATTAAGGATAAAACAAACATAAATATTACATCAGATATAGATTTATCAAATGCTTATAGCATTGAATATGTTTTTGAATAAGGTGATAATATGAAAAAAGGATTTACACTTTTAGAAATATTAGTAATTGTTGTTGTTTTGTGCATAATATTTTTATTCTCCATTCCAATTGTTAGAATGATTATTGATAATTCTCGCTTTGGTGCTTTTGAAAATAGTGTATATAGTGCGATAGATGCTGTAGATGTTTATATTGTAAATCATGAATGGACCACTATTCCTCCAGAAGGTCTAGAAATATCGGTTTTAGATTCTTCTATTCTTAGTAATAACAACTTTGATGAAGGAGTATTTGTTCGTGAAGATAAACAAGTAAGAATGATTTATATAAAACAAGGTGAATATTGCGCTAAAGGAACAAAAGATAAATTAGTAACTACTAATAAAGGTTGTGGCGCATTAGATGAAACCGCTCCAACTAAAGCTAATTTATTTTTAAAAAATAGTGATAAAGATGCAATATACATTGTTGCTGCTGGATATGATCCAGACAGTAAAATGATTAAATATGAATTAAGTATTGATGGAAAAGATTATTATACTAATAGTAATGATGCTAATAATGTATTTAGAGTTGAACTAAATGATAATAAAGAGCATGAATTTAAAGTTCGCGTTACTAATGAGGGTGGTAAAACTAAAGAGTCAGAAATTAAAAAATTTAAAAAAGAACAAGAAGAAATTCTTATTTATGAAAGTAATGAATTAACTAATGTTCAAAGTAAAAAGAGTTTTACCTTTAATATGCTTGAAAATGCTAAATACTCTTATAGTACTGATTTAAATACTTGGACTGAATTTAATAAACAAATTGATATCTCTAGTAATGAAATAATTTATATTAAAGAAGAATTAAATAGTAAAAATAAATACTATACTTTAAATGTAAATAATATTGACACTGTACTAAATGGTGCATATCCAGTATTAGATGAAAAAATGATTCCGGTTATTTATGATGGTTCTAATTGGCTTGTTGCTAATAAAAATCAAAAATATTGGGATTATGAAAATGGAATATATGCTAATACAGTATTAGTTCGTAAAAACAAAGACTTAAATGATGATAATAGTCATCCAAGAGATTATTATTTAACTGATGAAGCAATTGGTAGTCCAGTATATGAAAAAGATATAGTAGCTTTCTTTGTATGGATTCCAAGATATAAATATCGTTTATGGGATGTATCAGGAGTTAAAGATTTTGATATGATTGAAGTATCTTTTGAAAATAAAGATACAGAAATATCTAATGGTAAAGTTAATGGAACTACCGTTACTCATCCAGCATTTAATTACATTTTAGAAGATGGATTTTGGGTAAGCAAATATCAAGCAAGTGTTGCAAAAGACTTAAATTGTTATTTAATTCCAAGCAAAGATAATTGTGATAATAATACCTATGATTTATATTCTTTACCAGATCGTAAACCATTAAACTATATTTCTATCTCAAATGCATCTCTTTTAGCAAGTAATTTAAATAAACAATTTAATATTTATGGTTTAACTACTAATATCACACCACACTTAATGACAAATTTAGAGTGGGGAGCTATTGCTTATTTAGAATCTTCTAAATACCATAGTGATGGTATAACTGGAGTTCAAAATATTGGAAATATATCTGAATATGTAATGGGAAACTATAATAAAGATACTGGTTTAGATAAAGAAGATAATTCTGGATTTACTCCAGATGGAAAAAACAATTGGCCAAATCATCCATTTATTGATATTTATAAATCTATATCAATAAAAGGATATAAAATTGGTGATGCAACCTTAGAAGTTAATAATAAAAATACTAATAATGAATTTATTAGTGGTGAAAAACCTTTTATGGTTCGTGGCTTAAATAATATTTATTCATTTAGTAGTGAAACTGGTGGTCCTAGAGAAGGTATATCATTTAGACCAGTTATTTCTAATGTTAAAATAGAAGACTAATGTCTTCTTTTATCTTGCTTATAAAATATCTTTATGATATAATATAAGAGAATAATAGGGATGTGGTGAATGTGAAAAAACTACTTGTATTTTGTTTAATGTTTTTGGCTTTCCCAGCTATTAGCTATGCTAGTGATATTGAAGTAACTAGTTTAGAAACAACCATAAATGTTGGTCGTAATCGTGTTGCTAGTATAACTGAAAAATATGAATTGTATTTTATTGAAAACACAAAAACATTTAACCGTTCTATTGATACATCGTTAAAAATAGTAAGGCCAGAATCATCAGCTAGTATAATTAAACCAGAATTATTAGATGTTACTACTAAAAATGACTTTACAATTAAGAATTCTGATAAAATAAAAGAAATATTAGTTAATGTTAAAGGAAAAAAAGACACAACTGATAAATTATCACTTAAATATAAATATGATTTAGGTAAAGATAACTCATCTAGTTATGATGAATTTTATTACAATATTGTAAGTAATTTTGATAGTGTTGTATCTGATGTATCATTTGAAATAGAATTACCAGATACTAATTTTAAGCAAAAAGATATTACCTTCTTCTTAAATGGTGAACAAGTTAATGAGGATTTTATTTTATATGATATAGAAGATAATATCATAACAGGTTACTTAAATAAAATAATTAATGAAGAAGATGTTTTTTCTGTTCGTATTAAATTACCTAATGGTTATTTTGTTGGGGCAAAAGAACATTTTAATAATTTAACGTATTTAATATTATTGTTACCAATAGTAACAATAATTCTAGTCATTTATTTTTGGTTTAAGTATGCTAAAGGAAATAAGATGAAAAAAGAATTATCATTTTATCCGCCAAATAACTTTGATCCAGCAGAAATAGGTTATTTATATAAAGGTAAAATGGAAGAAGCTGATATAGTATCAGATCTTATCTATCTAGCAAACCAAGGATATTTAAAAGTCGAAGAAAATGATGATGGTTATAAATTAGGAAAAGAAAATACCTTTAACTTCATTAAAGTAAAAAAATATAAAGGTAGAAATGCTATTCAAAAATTTATCTTTAATGGTATTTTTAAAGATCGTGAAACATCAACTTTAAGTGATGTTGAATTTACCGTTAAAAATAAGTTAATGGATGCTAAAAGTATTATTGATAATAGTGATAATAAAGAAAAATTATTTAATAAAGATATAAATAAATATAAAAAAATCTTACTTCTACTTATGGCTTTATCAATAATTATTCTAACAATTAAACCTGTTAAAGAATTTACTGGTTCTTATTTATTAGTACCTGTTTTATCAGGAACAATGTTATTTGGAATCCTCGTTTTAACAGTTATTGATACTAGTTTGCTACCACGTATTATTTTGAGTCTTATTTTTATCGGTGGAACGGCAGCTTTAAATATATATTCTTTAATGGGTCAAGAAAAACTATTTATGATATATGTAATAGGTGTTATATGTTTAATGTTTGCTACATTTGTGTATTCTAAACTACCTTTAAGAACTAAGTATGGTAATAAAAAATTAGGTGAAGTAGAAGGATTTAGAACTTCCTTAGCTACTATGTCACCTAATAAATTAAAAGAATTAATGGAAGAAAATCCAAATTACTATTATGATATGATACCATATATATTAGTATTTGATTTATCAGAAAACTGGCTTAGTTTAGGTAAAGGGGTAATTAAAGAGGTACCTAATTGGCATATAACAGGAGAAAAATTTACTATTCAAAAAGAAATGAAATTTTTTAAGAACTTTGTCTTTGTAACAACACAAGTTATGATTAAAGGTTTATATAATCAAAAAGAATCACAACAAGTAGAGTTTAAAAAAGATGTACCAACATTAAAAGCTGAAGAGAACTAGAAATAGTTCTTTTTTTGTGACAAATTCCGACAAAGATGTATGCTACTATATAAAACTTAAGGAGGGTTTATATGAATGAATTAGAAGTAAAAGAAGATATAAGTAGCATGATATATGAAATAAGAGGCAAACAAGTAATGTTAGATGCAACCAAATGTCATGGTTATCTTCATGAAAAGATAGTAGCACACTACGATATTGGAAATCCAATATCAATGCTTATAAATTTTATAGACGCGTCTGCAAAATTAGAAAGGAGTTATTAAAATGGTTGAAACAATTACTGACTTTAAATGTATTGTAGAAAATATTAAAAACGATATTAAGAATACTAGATTCAAAATATTAGCAAATGCGAATTTAGAATTATTAAGTTTATATCTTAGATTAGGAAAAATTATAGATGATAATAGTAAGTATGGCAACAATTTTATTAACGAATTATCAGTAGAGTTAAAATCAGAATTTCCGAATATGAAAGGTTTATCTCCAAGAAATTTGTCACGAATGAGAGTTTTTTATAAAGAATACAAGGATATTAAGAATTTGCCAGTGGCACTGGCAAATTTACCTTGGACTCATAATTATACTTTAATTGAAAAAGTAAAAGATATTAATAAAAGAAAATGGTATGCAAAAAAATGTTTAGATAATGGTTGGTCCCAAACTGTTTTAATTCATCAAATAGATTCAAATTTATATCAAAGACAAAAAGAGAACTTAAAATTAAATAATTTTAATAATAAAATGTCAATTGTTGAAAGCGAAATGGCAAAAGATATGATGAAAGATCCTTATATATTTGAATTAACTAATTTAAAAGAAAATGCTGTTGAAAAAGATATAGAAGATGCTTTGTTATCAAAAATTAAAAATCTTTTATTAGAATTTGGAAAAGGCTTTAGTTTTGTTGGAAGTCAGTATAAAATTAGTACAGAAAATAATGACTATTATTTAGATTTATTATTTTATCATTTAGATTTACGATGCTATGTTGTTGTAGAACTAAAAAATCAAAATTTTAAACCAGAGTATATAGGGCAATTAAGTTTCTATATAACAGCTGTTAACAGAACTTTAAAAAAAGAATATGATAACGAAACTATTGGATTATTGCTCTGCAAAGAAAAAGATAAATTATCTGTTGAATGGGCACTAGATAGTACTAATAATCCTATTGGAGTATCATCTTATGAAATAGAAAAATATATACCTAAGGACAAACTAGAAGAATTGCCAACTGAATATGAATATTAAATAACGAATAATGACATTTGGTAGCAACAATTGATTTGGCTAAGTTATATAATTGTACTAATGGTACTAAAGATATAAATAAAGCAGTTAAAAGAAATATTGATAGATTTCCAGAAGAATTTTATTTTGAATTGTTTCCAAGTGAATGTTCAAGGTTCCAATCTGGAACCTTGAATACTAAAAGAGGGCAAAATATAAAATACTTACCTCATGCTTTTACAGAACAGGGTGTAGCTATGCTAGCCAGTGTCTTACATACTGAAAAAGCTATAAAAACAAGTATTCAAATAATGAATGCCTTTGTATTAATGAGACATTATGTACTTGATAATGTTGGTAGAATATCCAATATAGAACAAAAAGTAATTGAACACGATAATAGATTACAATTAGTAGAAAATATATTTGATAACTTTAAAGAAGTAAATAATCATATTTATTTTAAAGGAGAAATATATGATGCATATTCATTATTATTAGATATTCTAAATAAAGCTAAAAAAGAAATAATTATAATTGATAATTATATTAATAAGAATCTATTAGATATTATTAAAGATTTAAAATGTAATGTTATATTAATAACAAGTAATAAAACAAAATTAACTAAATTAGATATAGAAAAATATAATGAAACTTATGATAATTTAAGAGTAATATATGATGATACATATCATGATAGATATTTCATAATTGATAGAGATAAGATATATCACTCAGGTAATTCTATAAATCATATAGGTCAAAGAAAATCTAATATAAATTTGTTAGAAGATAAAAAAGTAAAAAACATGATATTAGAAGATGTAAATGATATTTTAAAAAGATAAATTAGGTATTGATTTTTTGTGTC
>CAJOJO010000022.1 GCA_905235045.1 uncultured Bacilli bacterium | reverse complement strand
GGTATTACTACTAGGTATTTTTATTCCTTTATTAGAATCTATTTCTCCTAAAGCTACATTTTTTTCTAATGTATCAATATAGCCATAGCTACTATCGATAGCTGATCCTTCTTTAGCTTTATCTATTACATTAGCGATTATTGGTATCGCTATCAATGATACAATAGCTAATACTACGATTACCGCTAATAATTCTATTAATGTAAATCCTTTTTTCTTCATATTCTATCCTACTTTCTAGTAATATTATACCCTCCTCCGATATATAATTTCAAGACTTTATCATTTTTTTAACACTTTTTGACATAAAAAAGAATACTTTAAAAGTATTCTCTAAGATATATTTGCTTGATTACCACTTGGTTGAAGTTGAATAAAGGTATTACCATCATTTACAACTATTTCTTCACCATCTAAATATTTATATACAGTTTTTGCTTGACGCGAAGATTTTTCCCAAGTTATTGGTCTTGCATAACCATTAGTGATAAAGTAACCTGTACCATTACCAACATTTTCTATTTCTTGTCTTCCATAATCATCTAAAGTATGATTACCAACGTTTTGAATAATAATGTTTTTGAAATGATATTGTTCTTTTGTTACATAATCAGTATGTGGTGTACCATTAGCAAATCTTAAATAATATTCATTTTCTGAATCATATGTATATGAACTAGTCATATAGTATGAATATGGTACTTCTACTGAATTAGCAACAATACTATCATCAGCTTTACTAATATCTACTTTATCAACACTATATTTTAATACTTGTTCTGCTAAAACATCATCAGATTTATAATTCATTCTATATCCTCTAAAAGTTGCTACATTTTTAATTCCTTCAGTACTTGTTTGGGCAGTATGTTCATAATCAATTGGTAATGTTGTATCACGATAGAAACCACTATCATATAAACCATTTACATTATTAATTCCTAATGTTTTAATATCACTTTCAGCTTGTGGGCTCCATCCAAAATGAACATATATAGCATCATTTTCTAAAGCATAATCTAAGAAATCATGACGACTACTACGAACTGAACCAATACGATCTAAATCTTTATCTTTAAATACTGCCATTAATCTAGTAATACCACCTTCAACAAGTAATTCATAAACAATATTAGCTTTATCTAATCCTGAATGATATGGTCTTGCTTGATTATGGTTATTTATCATAACCGCAAAAGGTCTTGTAGTACTAGTTTCATCAACAATAGATAATTTAGCCTTTTCAGTACTACAAATTTTTTGGTTATACCACCAATTATAGCCAAATTCTTTGCATTCTTCTTCTTCTTTTATTTCTTCGGCTTTTTTATTATCTACGCATATTTGTTTAGATTCCCACCAATGATATTTATATTTTTCACATTCTGCTTTTGTTGTAATTTCACTAGCTTTTTTAGCTGGTAATTTTTTATTACCACCTAAAAATATAAATATACAAGCTATTATAGCTATAACTAGTACAATAGCTAAACCAATAAGTAAAGCTTTCTTATTAATTGGCTTTTTCTCTTTTTTAGGTTTTTCTTCTTTTACTTCTTCAATATCTTCTTTTTTGCTTTCTTTTATTTCTTCATCAGTTGAAATTTCTTTAAGTATTTCTTCTTTAATTTCTTCTGAAGTATCAACTTCTTTATCTAATTCTTCTTTTGTAGCTAGTTCTTCTAATGCTTTTTCTTTTTCAGCTCTAGCTCTGATTTCCGCTAATTCTATTTCCCTTGTACTATGTGGTTCAAAAGCTTTATCATAATGAATTTCAACCGTTTCTTCACCACCATAAATATCTCTTTTTGGAGTTATTTGCGATTCTTCATTTACTTCTTGTGGTTCTTCTTCATTATTTTCTTCAATAGATGGTTCTTCTATTTGATCATTATTTATTTTGTCAAATAAACTATCAATATTGAAGTCATCATTTTCAACTAATTCATCTTCGAATTTTTCTTTATCCATATTATCACCATATTCATTATAACAAATTATTTTTAAAAATAAAATATATTATTGTCATAGTATGTATAATAATGTCAAAAAAGACTATTATTTAAATAGTCTTAATATATCATTATAAGTTATTACTACCATAAGCAGCATTAAGAAAATAAAGCCAATAAAGTGAATTGTATTTTCTACTTTAGGATTTACTCTACTACCTTTTATTTTTTCAATTATTAAGAATAGTAATCGCCCACCATCAAAAGCAGGTATAGGAATAAAATTAACAAAACCAACATTAATACATAAATAAGCAATTAAATAAATTATATTGATAAAGCCAGCAGCGGCAGCACTATCAACTATTTTAAATATTCCTACAGGACCACTTAAATTATTTAATTTTAATTTACCTAATAATAGATATTTAATAATTTTGGCCATTTGTTTAACTAAACGACCCGTTTTAGTAAAAGCATAACCAATAGCTGGTAAAACACCTTTTTCGGATTCATTAACTAATGTAAAACCATATTTATAAGCTTTTTCACCATCTATTTCAACTAATAATGGTTTAAATTTTGCTTCTACTTCTTTTTTATTACTTAAGACTGTAACTTTTATTGTTTTACCTTCATTAAGCGCTAATTCTAAGGATAAGTCCTCATATGAATTAATTTTCGTATTGTTTATTTTAATAATTTTATCATTTGGTTTTATTTCTGTTTCACTAATTGGAAAAGTTTCATCAATACTTTTTATTACAGTATCATTCTTTGGTACACCAGCTACTAATCCAACAATAAATAATAGAATAATTGCTAAAATAAAGTTGAATAAAACACCAGCTGATATAGTTAAAAAGCGATCTTTCCAGCTTTTATTACATAATTGTTTATCTTTTGGTATTTTTTTGTCTTCACTATCCTCACCAGCCATACTAACATAGCCACCAATAGGAAGCAAACGAATAGAATATTCAGTCTCATCATTTTTACGTTTCCATTTAAATAAACGAGGCCCCATACCAATTGAAAACTCATATACATAAATGCCAGCTCGCTTAGCAAAGATAAAATGCCCAAATTCATGAACTAAAATAGTTATTCCTAGGACAAAGATGAAATAAATAAGTGTCATGTAATCCTCCTAAATAATATTTATGAAAAACATAAAAGCCAAAACAACAAAGATAATACTATCAAAGCGATCTAATATACCACCATGTCCTGGCATAATATTAGAAAAATCTTTAACGCCAAAGTATCTTTTAATTGCGGAAAAAGCCAAATCACCAAATTGACCAATAATAGATAAGAATAAAGTCATTAAAATTAAAATGTTTATACTTATATTAACATCAATTACATTATAATAAAACACACTAGCAATTAATACACCAAATATAGTACCACCAATCATACCTTCCCATGTTTTATTTGGTGAGATTTCTTCTAATAATTTATGTTTACCAATTAAACAACCAGTAATATAAGCATATGTATCAGTTATTATTGTTATTAAAAATAAGTATATTAATAAATTCAAACTAATATTACGAATTATTATCATTAAAGCAAAACTTGTTCCTAAAAAGAAAATTCCTCCAATTAAATAAAATGCATCACTAATACTAAATATGTTATTATCGTGATATAAAACAGTCGGAATCAAATAAACTAAAAATAAACCGGCTATTAAACGATAATCAATAGTATATATAAGTTCACTACTTTGTTTATTAGAAAGTACCAATAGAGTTAAAATAACATAAGAAATTATCTCAATAAAAATAGGTATTTCTTTTTTAGTTCTCTTAACATGTAAAAACTCTTTTAATCCTAACATAGATAAAGTATATATTAATATTTGATATGGTAAACCACCAATAATAAATATTGGTATAAATATCGCTAATGCAACAATTGCACTTAATGTTCTTGTTTTCATAATATCACCTATATTATTATAACATAAAAGAGACTAATAGTCTCTAATTTTCTGCTTCTTCTAACATATTAGTTATAAAAATACCATAACCATGGTTTGGATTTTCAATAACAACATGAGTTACCGCACCAATAATATAATTTCCTTGAATAATTGGCGAACCACTCATTCCTTGAATAATACCGCCTGTTTCTTTTAATAATTCCGAATCATTTATTTCGAATAATATATTTTTCGTATCATTTTTGGTTATTTTTAATATGTTAATCTTATATTCTTTTATTTCGTTACCAGAAATAACCGTATAAATAGATGCTTCACCTAATTTAATATCATCAATCGAAGCTACTTTATATTTTTTCTTATCTGGTAATTGCGAAGTATACTTACCAAATATACCTTTATTAGTATTTTCATATATTGTTCCTTTTTTATCATTTAATTTTAAACTAGCAATTTTACTACCAGGATTTCCATTTTCGCTTCTTTCAATATTGATAACTTCAGAATCATATATATGACCATTATTTATTTCTAACATAGTACCAGTATTAGATTCAATTATTTCATGTCCTAAAGCACCATATAGTTTTGATTCTGGATCTATATAAGTTAAAGTACCAATTCCTGTTAAAGTATCTTTAACATATAATCCGGTCTTTAAAACGCCTTCACTATTTATAAGATTTAATTTAGTTGTATTTACTTTATTATTTCTTGAATATGTTATTTCAATTTGATTATTTGTAGCCTTATTTACATTTTCAATTAATTCATCAATATTTACTATTTTATTATTATTTACTTTTAAGATAGTATCTCCTATTTTAAGACCGGCATCTGTTCCTGGATTTACTCCATCAATATCGTACAAACCAACTATTAAAACGCCACTAAAATTCACTTCAATTGCGACGTTTTCACCGCCTGGTATTAAGTACTTAGAATAGGCTAAAACACTTGATGGTATTAAAACTAATATAAGAAGAAGATAAGAAATTGATTTTTTGAAATATTTCAAAATAATCATCTCCTTTTTATACAGACTACATTATTAGTGTTCGTAAAAATATTAAAAAAATACTATTTTGTTAGTATTTTTTTACTGATTGCATCAATTAAATATTCATTATCCGAAGCACTATCAATTTTAATATTTAGTAAATCATCACATATTTTAATTGCATCATTATTTAAAAAATCATAGTCTTTTTTATAAGTCGTTTTATTTATTTCATTTATATTATAAGTTTTTAATTTATTCATTAAAAACATAAAACTAACTAGATTAAAAGTAAATATACGAGCATTATTAAAGTTATGACCACCATATCTAAAATAATCTTCATATATTGTTGATAATAAATCTATTGGTAAATCTTCCATCATAATATTATCAATGTCAATTAATTTCATCGCACCATTTATAGTATTATAATATATATTATCAAAATGAATATCACTATAAATAATTCCTTTGTTTTCAAATTCTGTTAATATTTTTCTTAATTTTTTTAAGATATTTATTTTTGTATCAAATTCAAAATATATTTCATCAATTGGTCTACCTTCTACTTTTTCAACAATATATCCAGATAAATAATCATACGTTGAATTATGAACTAAATAATTTATTTCATTATAATATTTTTTTAAATCTTCATATTTTAATAATCTTAAAAGTTTTAATTCTTTATTTTTTCTTGTTTTTATGTCCATATTATTATGAAATTTTTTAAATAAACCATAATTAGTATCATAGACAATTGCTTCACTGCCCATTATTCCTAAATTAGATTTATATTTAATATTTTTAATATTAACGTAGTCCATAAATATCACCCATTTATTGAGTTTTATTATATATTTTTTTTATAAATTGTCAAGAAAAAGTTATACCTTTATTTTAACTAACAATTTTTACTACTAATTCATTCATATAAACCCTCCTTAAGTTTTATATAGTAGCATATGTCTTTGTCGGAATTTGTCAAAAAAAAGACTTTATTCTTTAATTTCAAAGTCTTCTATTTCATTATTTTCATTTACTATTTTATTTACTTGTTCTTCGATATTTTTAAGTTCAGTATCACATTCTTTAATTAGTTTCATAGCTTTAGTATATTTATTTATAGCGTCATCTAAATCTATTTCACCATTTTCTAATTCATTAATAATTATATCTAATTCATTTATTTTATCTTCAAATTTTTTCTTTTCCATATTATTCACCTATTCTTTCTACTTTAGCTTCAATAAATCCTTCATGGAATTTAATTCTAACTAAATCATTTTTCTTTAATTCTTTAATATTTTTAATAACTTGATCATTTTTATAAGTTATTGTATATCCTCGTTTTAAAATAGATATTGGATTTAATAGTTCTATTTTTTCCATTTTAGTTATTAATAAATCTTTTTTCTTTTCATAAATGATGTTAGGATTTACAATTATATGATTATGCTTAATTAAATTTAGTTTTTCTTTATTAATAACAACTATATCTTTTAATAAATTATTAATTTTTTCATTCTTTGTATCTAATAATTGCTTTTTATTAGTATATAGTAACATTGGATTTTTAATTACAAATGATGTTTTATATTTTTCTAATGTCATTTTAATTAGTTTAGTTCTTTTAATTATTGCTTCGTTTAAACGAATATGATATTGTTTTAAATTATTAACTAAATCATATAGATTAGGAACAGCCATTTCGGCAGCTCCTGTTGGTGTAGGAGCACGTAAATCAGATACAAAGTCAATTATTGTAAAATCAACTTCATGACCAACCGCACTTATTACTGGTGTTTTTAAGTTAAAGATTGTTCTTGCTAATTCTTCATCATTAAAGCAGTTCATGTCTTCAAAAGAACCACCGCCACGTCCTACTATTAAAACATCAACACCAAAGCTATCAGCTTGTTTTACTTTCTTAATTATATCAAGTGATGCAGTTTCTCCTTGAACTAAGCAAGGAAATAAATAAGTTTCACATATTGGATATCTTCTTTTAATTGTTGATAATATGTCTTTAATTGCTGCGCCAGTTGAAGCAGTAACAATTCCAATTTTATTTGGATATTTTGGAATTGGTTTCTTATATTTAGGGTCAAATAATCCTTCTTTAGATAATTTTTCTTTTAGTTTTGTAAAAGCAATATATAAGTTACCGATTCCATCTTCTATTAAATCTTCAACATATATTTGATAATTACCAGTTGCTTCATAGACACTAATAGATCCTGTTACTAAAACTTTCATTCCTTCTGTAGGTGTAAAATTTAGTTTTTTTGCATGAGTACTAAACATTATCGCTTTAATAACGCTATTTTCATCTTTTATAGAAAAATAAAAGTGACCTGATGAATGAGCTTTAAAATTGGAAATTTCACCCTTAATATATATTTTCCTAAGGTTATCATCACTTTCAATTTTATGTTTTAAATAACGTGTTACAGCAGTAACAGTTAGATATTTTTCATTCAAGAGTATCACCTACTTATTATGGTAAATTTTATCTAAGACACCATTTATCATTTTTCTTACACTATCATCACTATATAATTTAGCAAGTTCAATTGCTTCATTAATACAAACAATATCTGGTGTATCGGTATATATAAGTTCATATATACCCATTTGTAAAATAGCTTTATCAGTATTTCCTAAACGATCAATCGTCCAATTTTCTAGATATTTATTAGCTAATTCATCAATATCTTTATTATAAGTTATAACACCATAAACTATTTCTTTAACAAATTCATTATCTACTTCTAATACTTCTTTAATTATACTATCAACATCATATGACATTTTATTAGTATTATAGACGTTTATTTGGTATAAAATTGTCATTATTTTTTGTCTTAATTCGCTTCTATTCATATGTATCACCTATCTACTTAAAAAATGACATATGTCATTTCATATAACTTTTATTTTTTTTAATAAATATTGGGACAAACTCATATTTTTCTTTTTTATCAGTACGATTATATATATATACTTTATATCCTAAACCAGTACATTCTTTGATTGTTCCGGTTTTATACTCATATGTTTTATTTGTTAGACAAAAAATTGGTTTTTTATGATTATAAACATTTATAAAATCAAATATCCAAGTAAGTAATAAGGTAATAATAATTATCCATAATACTAAATAAAACAATATCTTCCCTACTTTAAACCTTTTTTCATCTAAAAAATCATATGCTTTAACCATTTCTGATTCTTTTACTGCTTTTTTCATTTTAAAACCTCATACAGTCATTAGTTCAGTTTCTTTGGCTTTTTCTTTATCTTCAACAATTTTATTGTATTTATTAATTAATTCTTGAACTTCATTTTGACCATCTTTTATTTCATCTTCAGTTACTTCTAATTTTTTAATATCATTATTAGCATCTTGACGGATATTACGTAAAGCTATTTTACATTCTTCAGCAACACTTTTAGCTTGTTTAACATATTCTCTTCTTGTTTCTTCAGTTAATGCTGGAATATTTAAAATAACTGTTTCCCCATTATTATTTGGCGCAATTCCTAAATTAGCTTCAAAGATTGCTTTTTCAATTGCACCAATTGAATTTTTATCAAATGGTTTAATTTGTAAAATCCTTGCTTCTGGTACTGAGATGTTAGCTAATTGTTTTAAAGGGGTTGGAACACCATAATAATCTATCATAATTCCATCTAACATAGCTGGATTAGCTCTTCCGGCTCTAATATTTATTAATCTTTTATCCATGTTGTTAATTGCTTGTTGCATTCTCTCTTCTGTTTCTAATAAAATTTCATCCATATTATTTCCTCACATTCTAGTATAATTATATTATAAATATAATTTTAATTCAATAAAAAACAATAAAAAATATGGTATAATTTAATAGGTGGTCATATGAAGACAATTGAAAAAAATACTAGTCATACTTATATAATAAATAAATCAAAGTTTATTACTTTTTTATATAAGATAAATAATAATGACGATATAAATAAATATTTAAATGAAACAAAAGATAAATATAAAGATGCTAGTCATATTTGTTTTGGCTATATTTTAGGTAATATTGAAAGATTTAGTGATGATTTTGAACCTAATGGTACTGCTGGTATGCCCATCTTAAATGTTTTAAAGAAAAATGAATTAACTAATGTACTATGTTTAGTTGTACGATATTTTGGTGGAATTAAATTAGGAACTGGTGGACTTACTAGAGCTTATACTAAGAGTGTTACCGAATGTTTGGAAACAACTAATATTACGATTCTAAAAGAAGGATATTTACTAGAAATTACTTTTAATTATGATAATAGTAAAGTAATTGATTTACTTTTAAAAGATACAAATATTCTAAAGAAAGAATATAATGATAATATTGTTTATCAAGTTATTATTCCAAAAAATCCTGATTTACTTAAAAAAATTGAATTAGCTTCTATTCATACAAGTATTATTGATGTTGTAACATACTAAAAATAACAGTTTAAACTGTTATTTTATTTTTATAAAAGGTACACAATTCTTTTTGTTAATTATTTCATTTTGGAATGCTGGAACAAAATTATCAATTATGTATTTTTTTTCTCTATTATTATATTTAATTCCACCAGTTTCAATAATTTCAATAATATCATTTATATTATAAAGATTATTTTGAATTCCTTCAATAACTATTTTACACATGTTATCCGTTAATAATATTGAAGTACTATCTTTAAAGAAATAGTTAAATACATAATTATACATAGCTATTGATGTGATTCCTTTATAATCTTCTGAATATAGTATTTTTTTTAATAAAATTAGAAGTTCTCTTTGATCAAATTTATTTAAGATATCACTTTCAATTATATAATCATCTAAAGTTTGTTCTAATTTTTTTAAACTAGATATATCTTTTAAGTCTTTATTATTTAAAGTTGGATATAATAATTGGTTTTTCTTTAATATATTTAAATAATTTGATATTTGTTTAATAAATAGTTTATATTCAAAGTTATTTTCAATTATTAAAGAATTTTTTTCTTTTAAAATGCTTATTTTTTTATCTACATTTGTTTTATAATAGTTAAAACTATCGTAAGCATTACATAATAGTGTTTTTGGACTATTTTTTAGAACTTCACTAAGTGCAGTACAAGGACTTTCTAGGTTTCTTAGATAATCATTTAAAGCTAAATAGTATTTTGAGCATAATTCTTTTAGGGTTAATTCATAATCATCTTCTAAATCAAAGTCATATGTTGCCATTATTTGATCATATATAGCATTTTCGTATGATTCAATTATCATCTCAGTATATTCTTCATCAAGAAATTTATTTTCTACCGCAAAAACCATTAAAGTTTTAAAATCTATAGATTTATTATTTAAATAATATTTATGATCAAAATATTTATTTTGGGCCATTAATTCCATATTTCATATCTCTTAACTTTTGGTTTTTCGATTTCATCGTCATCATCTAGTATGTATGTATCATTGTATCTAACAATTTCTTGTTTAACTTTTTCTGTTATTCTTACAACTCTATCTAAAATATATTCAATTTTACCATCTTCAACACAACTACCAAATAATTCATATGGAGAAAATTCTGATAAAGCACTAATTATTTGATCAGTATTAAATCCCATTGAAAGAATCATTGTACAAAATATTTCCATAAATGCTGGTGAATAATTAAATTTTAAATAAGTGGTACTTTTGTTTCTTTCATTTTCTATTTGGACATAATTATTATAACTACTAACCATATCACGAATAAATACTAATAATGCACAAGTATCTTCTTGATCATTAGTATATTTAGTAATATTTTTAATCGTATTTAATGGTACATTTAATGGTTCATTATCATTAGCAATAGTAACAATATTATTTTTAATTTGAATTTCCATATAGTTTTCCATAAAAGTCCTCCCTTTTGTGAGTGTATTATAACACTTGCCCAATATAAAGTCAATTAAAAAGGCGCTTACTTTTCGTATTCGCAAGCGCTACATTTAATGGTATCTTTCTTTTTTGTAAGCATATTACCACAATCAGGACATTTTTCCCCTATTGGTAAATCCCAATATGCTGTTTTGCATTTTGGATAGTTATTACATCCATAGAAAATTTTACCTCTTTTTGTTTTTCTTTCAACGATTTTACCATCACAATTAGGACAATCACATACTTCGATTATTTCTTTTGGTGTTTGTTTTATATATTTACATTCAGGATAATTACTACAAGCAGTAAATGCTCCATATTTTCCTTTTCTAATTACTAATGGATGACCACATTCAGGGCAATCTTCGCCAGTTTTAACTGGTTCTTTTTTTTCAATTGTTTCAAATGCTTCTTTTAATGCTGGTTCAAAATCTTGATAGAATTTTTCAATTGTTTCATACCATACTAATTTACCATCAGCTATTTCATCTAATTCTTTTTCCATATTTGCAGTATATTCAACATTAATAATGTTAGAAAAAGCAATTTGTAATTTATCAGTTACTTCAAAACCAATATCAGTTGGAACAAATTTCTTATCTTCTAGTGTTACATAGCCACGATCTTTAATATTACTCATTATAGTAGCATATGTACTAGGTCGACCAATTCCTAATTCTTCTAAAGCTGATACTAATTTAGCTTCCGTATATCTAGCTGGTGGTTCAGTAAAGTGTTGTTCTTTAGTTATTTCATTACTTATTACTACTTTTGATTTATAGTTTGCAAAATCTGGTAATACAGTATCTTTTACTTCTTCATAATCTTTATATACTTTTAAATAACCATCAAAAGTTATTACTGAGCCAGTTGTTTTAAATTGATAGTCATTATTATCAAATATTACTGATGTAGCGTTTGTTTTAGCAGGTGCCATAAGAGATGCTAAAGCACGGTAATAAATTAATCGATATAATTTATATTCATCATCAGTTAAATATGTTTTAATACTAAGTGGATCTCTATTTATACTTGTTGGTCTAATTGCTTCATGAGCATCTTGAACGTTTTCTGTTTTTTTACTTACTTTAACACTACCTTTATAATGTTCACCATAATTTTTTTCAATATAAGTCATAGTATCAGTTATAAATTCATTGGAAAGACGAATTGAATCAGTACGCATATAAGTTATTAAACCAACTGTTTCATTATCAAGTTCTATTCCTTCATATAGTTTTTGCGCAATAGACATAGTTTTTTTAGCCGGAAATCCTAATATATTAGAAGCCGCTATTTGTAGAGAACTAGTAATGAATGGTGGTTTAGAATTTTTATTTTTTTCTTTTGTTTCAATTTCATTTATTTTAAATGAATTAGATAATTTTTCTAATATTTTATCAGCTTCAACTAAAGAGTTTATTTCTATTTTTTTATTTTTATAACTAAATAAGTTAGCTTCAAAGTCATTAAATAAAGCTTTTATTGTCCAATATTCATTTGGTACAAAAGCTTCTCTTTCTCTTTCTCGATCAACAATTAGTTTTAGAGCGACTGATTGAACACGCCCAGCTGATGTACCATCAGTTTTACTTTGAATAAGTTTACTTAGTCTAAAACCAATAATTCGATCTAGTATTCTTCTTGTTTCTTGTGAATTAACTAGGTTTTGATCTATTTTACGAGCATTTTTAAATGATTCCAATATTGCATTCTTAGTTATTTCGTTAAAGACAATTCTTTCATAGTTATTTTCATTTAAACCTAATTCATCATAAAGGTGCCAAGAAATAGCTTCTCCTTCACGGTCAGGGTCGGTT
Organism: uncultured Bacilli bacterium; assembly: GCA_905235045.1. GTDB lineage: Bacteria > Bacillota_I > Bacilli_A > RF39 > UBA660 > CAJOJO01. The sequence goes on along the minus strand of CAJOJO010000022.1, from coordinate 2,043 downwards.
GCTAGATAAACAAAATCAGCTTTTTTTACTTCTTTTTTTAATTCTGTTATATCTTTCTTTTTACCTTTTATAGCTACATAGCTTGGTTTAAAATGATTTTCTATATCAACACCTAAACCAAATTTACCAGATGTTGCTAAGTCACGAATATGGCCTTTAGAAGATACAACGTTATAGTCTTTTCCTAAATAAGCTCCTATTGTATGCGATTTGTGTGGTGATTCCACGATTACTAGTTTCATAGTCCACTCCCATTTCTAATAAATACTTATACACGAATAATTTTTGTTTGTCAATTACAAGTTTACATTTACTTTAAATAATATTATTATTTTATGAATAAAAAAAGAACTAAAGTTCTTTTAATTTAATCTAAATGCTCTTGGATTTGATGCACCATTAACATAAATAGACATAATCATAACATTCATTGAATCATAAACACCACCATGAACAGCTTGACCATTGCCAATATAAATAGCTACGTGATCAACGCCTGCTGAACTACCACCATTATTATAGTATATAACATCTCCTGGTTGAACAGCGGAAATATCAATTTCGGTTCCGTATTTAAATATGTTTGCTGGTGATAAGTATGAGCAAAATGTTCGTTCTTCATATACTTCTCCACCAATAACTTTACCATAAAAATCCCAACCATCACTTACATCAGTACAACTAGTTCCATCATGATCACAAAATTCTACTTTTGTAAGAATATTGTTATTAGCATAACCGATATATTTTCCACCGCTTGTAGAACGATTGGTTATATCAAATGAATGATTTGAATATGCTTTATCTCTATCGACATCTTCAGAATTCATCATATTATGCCAAATAGTTTCGTTAACCCATAATGTTTTTCCGATTCCTTGAATAGCATATTCAACTAATTCAGTACATCTTACACCAGTTTGTCCAACTTGACTTAATGCTCTTTGAACAACTATATTATCAGAATAACTAGTTGGATTAGATGAAACATTATAGTTAATAGGTTCATTGTTTACAACTTGTTCTTCTTGTTTTTCATTTACTACAAGCTTAGTTTCTTTTTTGATTGTTAAATCACCAAAGGTAATTTTTATTTTAATTATATGTTCACCTATTTCATTAATATCTTGTTCATTATCATTGATAATATCAATTTTTAATTCTCCTAAAGATTTTAATGAGCTTGTATCTTCATCTGTTAAAATAAGGTTAGATTCATTTAAAGATTCATCACTATAAACTAAATATTTACCATCAACTTCTTTAATATGAAGTTGAGAATTACCACTTGATAATGATTCAATAAAATCAATTGGATTAAAGTTGTTTACTTCGTCAATAGTAATTTCCTTTAATTTAACAACTAATTTATCTTGTTTTTTGCTATCTTTTTTATTAATTGGTTTTATTACTGAGTTTTCATTATTTTTATAATTATCTTTTATACTATTTTTAATTATTAAAATAGCAGGAATGGTTATTAATAAACTGACAATTATAATAATTCCGATACTTAATATTTTGTTTGTTATTATTGATTTAAATAATATTGTTTTTTTTTATTTTTTTCTTTCTTCTTCATGTTTATCACCTAATAACATTATACTACAAAAAAAAGACTATTTTAATAGTCTTTTATTTACAATCAAATCCTTCATCTTTAAAATATTCTTTAGCTTCTGCTTTATCTAATTTCGCTAGGTCTGCAACACCGCCAGAATAAATATAGTGGTATTTTTCGCCTTTACTGTCATAGCCAACACCATTTTTAACAGTGATTGTTTCATTTAATTCACCATCACTTGTTTTTAATTTAATCTTAGTAGGTTTATCACCATTATAGGTTGTTTCAACTGTAGTAGTTAATCCATCATAAGTGGACTTACATACAAGTTTGTTTGAATTAAGCATTTTATAGCCAAAAAACAATATTATAAGAATAATTATAGCACATAAAATTATATTTTCTTTTACTAAATCACCAAATGATTTATTTGCTTTAGAAGCATTATTCTTTTTCCCTTTATTATTTCCTATTTTTTT
>CAJOJO010000021.1 GCA_905235045.1 uncultured Bacilli bacterium | reverse complement strand
TAGTGAAAAAACGTGAATACGTTTGTAAATGATCTTGCTAGCTATAATTTTATTCCTTCTATTACTTATAATAGTTGCAATAAAAAAATGACACTTAAGCTAATAGCTTAAATGTCTATCCAAGTTTAGGTAGACATTCAGTATATACTAAATGCTCCCTAATTATTTTATGAGTATTAACTCATCTATATACATATTACCATATTTAATTTAATTTGTAAATATGGCTATATATTATATAATTTATGATATAATAATTAATGTTGGAAGTGATTTTATGGATAAGATAATAATAAAAGGTGCAAGAGAAAATAATCTAAAAAACATTAATATAGAATTACCAAAAAATAAGTTAATTGTTATGACTGGTGTATCAGGTAGTGGTAAATCATCATTAGCTTTTGATACTATTTATGAAGAAGGAAGACGTCGCTATATTGAATCATTATCAAGTTATGCTCGTCAATTTTTAGGTGGTTCAGAAAAACCAAATGTTGATAGTATTGAAGGATTATCTCCATCAATTAGTATTGATCAAAAAACTACTCATAATAATCCAAGAAGTACAGTCGGAACTGTAACTGAAATATATGATTACCTACGTCTTTTATTTGCTCGTATTGGTGTTCCTTATTGTCCAATTCATAAAAAACCTATTAAAAGTCAATCAGTAGAAGAAATGACTAATCAAATAATGAATTTAGAAGAGGGAACTAAAATAAGAGTTTTAGCTCCTGTAGTATATAATGAAAAAGGGACTTTTAAAGATTTATTTACTAAACTATTAAAAGAAGGCTATGCTAGAGTTAAAGCTGATAATAACGAATATAGCCTAGAAGAAGAAATAGTATTAGAAAAAAACAAAAAACATGTTATCGAAGTTATTATTGATAGATTAATTATGAAAGATGGTATTAGAAGTCGTTTATATGAATCAATTGAAACGGCTTCTAAATTAGCTGATGGAAAAGTAATAATTGATGTTATTGGTAGTGACCAAATTATAATGAGTGAAAAATATGCTTGTCCTGATTGCGATTTTTCTATTCCAGAATTAGAACCACGTCTATTTAGTTTTAATGCTCCATATGGAGCTTGTCATGATTGTAATGGCTTAGGAGTTAAATTTAGATTAGATGTTGATTTAGTAATTCCTGATAAAGATTTATCAATTAATCAAGGCGGAATAAAAGTAATTAGTTTAAAAGATGATGAAGGTAATATTATAACTACCCAAATAAATACATTAGCAAAATTCTATGATATTGATCTTGATTTACCAATTAAAAAACTTGATAAAGATAAATTAGATATTATTTTATATGGTTCAAAAGACTTAATCGAATTTAAATATGTTTCAAAAAATGGTAATATCAGAAAAACTAACGAATACTTTGAAGGAGTTATTAATAACTTAGAAAGACGTTATATGGAAACCTCAAGTGCTTGGATAAGAGAATGGATTGAAAACTATATGACAGAAGATGTTTGTCCAACTTGTCATGGAGCTCGTTTAAGTAAAGAAGTATTATCCGTTTTAATAAATAAAAAGAATATCTTTGAAGTAACTAATTTATCAATAAAAGACTTATACGAATTTTTAAACAAATTAAAATTATCTAAAGAGGAAGAAGAAATAAGTTACTTAATCTTAAAAGAAATAAAAGAACGATTACAATTTTTAATTAATGTAGGATTAGAATACTTAACTTTATCACGTTCAGCTGGTACTTTATCAGGCGGTGAAGCACAAAGAATAAGATTAGCTACGCAAATAGGTTCTCATTTATCAGGAGTTTTATATGTATTAGATGAACCAAGTATTGGATTACATCAAAGAGATAATGATCGTTTGATTAATTCCTTAAAAGAAATGCGAGACTTAGATAATACATTAATAGTAGTAGAACATGATGCCGATACGATGTTAGCAGCTGATTACTTAGTTGATATTGGCCCAGGTGCTGGTGAACATGGTGGCGAAGTAGTAGCTGCCGGTACTCCTAAAGAAGTTATGAATAATGTTAATAGTTTAACTGGTAAATACTTATCAGGTAAACTTAAAATAGAAGTTCCTGAAAAAAGAAGAAAAGGTAATAAAACTTATATTGAAATAAAAGGTGCAAAAGAAAACAACTTAAAAAATATGAATGTAAAAATACCTTTAGGAACATTTACTTGTGTAACTGGGGTATCAGGTAGTGGAAAATCAACTTTAGTAAACGAAATATTATATAAAGCTACCCGTAATTACTTATATAAAGTAAAAGAAAAACCGGGTTTATATAAAGAAATAAAAGGGTTAGAAAATATTAATAAAGTAGTTAATATATCGCAAGAGCCAATTGGACGAACACCACGTTCTAATCCAGCTACTTATGTTGGTGTATTTGATGATATAAGAGATGTATTTTCAGAAACCAAAGAAGCAAAAATAAGAGGTTATGATAAAGGAAGATTCTCTTTTAATGTAAAAGGTGGAAGATGTGAAGCTTGTTGGGGCGATGGAGTTAAAAAAATTGAAATGCATTTTTTACCTGATGTTTATGTTCCTTGTGAAGTATGCCATGGAACAAGATATAATAGTGAAACTTTAGAAGTAAAATTTAAAGGAAAAAGTATTTATGATGTATTAGAAATGCGAGTAGAAGAAGCTTTAGAATTCTTTAGTAATTTTCCAAAAATTAAAAATAAACTTGAGATGATGATGGATGTAGGTTTATCTTATATTAAGTTAGGTCAATCATCTACTACTTTATCAGGTGGTGAAGCCGCTAGAATAAAATTAGCTAAAGAATTACAAAAGAAACCAACTGGTAAAAGTTTATATATTTTAGATGAACCAACTACTGGATTACATACAGATGACATTAAAAAACTTTTAGTTATTTTAAATAGAATAGTTGATAATGGTGATACAGTTGTTGTTATTGAACATAACTTAGATGTGATTAAAGTAGCTGATTATATTATTGACTTAGGACCTGAAGGAGGAGATAATGGCGGTACTATTATAGCCTTAGGTACTCCTGAAGAAGTTGCTAAAAATAAAGATAGTTATACTGGTATCTATTTAAAAAAATACCTTAATTAAGACTATTAAAATAGTCTTTTTTTTGATATAATAATAGTTGGTGATGAAAATGATTAATATCCTAATTATTAGCGTTATTTTAGTCTTTATTGACCAAATAATTAAATATATTGTTGATGTATATATGACTTTAAATAGTAGTATAAATATAATAAATGGATTCTTTCGTTTAACTTATGTAAGAAATACCGGAGCAGCATTTTCATTGTTTGAAAATAAACAATTATTTTTAATTATTATAACTTTAATAGCATTATTCTTTATGTTTTATTTCTTAAAAAACAAACTATTTAAAAAGAGTGAAACAATTATTTATTCTTTAATTATAAGTGGTGTTTTAGCTAATTTAGTTGATCGTATATTTAGAGGATATGTTATTGATTATTTAGATTTTACAATTATTAAATATGATTTTCCAATATTTAATTTGGCTGATATTATGATTGTTTTAGGATGTATTTTACTTATTGTTACGACTTTAATAGGAGATAAAAATGCAAGAATTTATCGTAACAAATGAGATAGATCGAATTGATAACTATTTAAGTAAAAAAACTGAATTAAGCCGTAGTAAAATAGCTAAAATGATTAAAGAAGGAAAAATATTAGTTAATGATGAACTCACAAAAGCTAGTTACAATATAAAAGAAAACGATATTATAAAAGTAGAAGAATATGTTGAAGATGCAATGAATTTAGAACCAATTAATATGAATTTAGATATTGTTTACGAAGATGATGACGTTATTGTTGTTAATAAAGATAATGGGGTAGTAGTTCATCCAGCTCCTGGTAATTACACTAATACCTTAGTAAATGGTTTATTATATCATTCTAAAGAATTAAGTAATATTAATGGTGAATTTAGACCTGGAATTGTTCACCGAATTGATGCTTATACAACAGGACTTTTAATGGTGGCAAAAAATAACAAAGCCCATGAAATTTTAGCAAAAGAATTAGAAGAAAAGAAAACTAAAAGAAAATATATTGCCTTAGTTTGGGGTATTATAAATACTGATACTGGTACAATTGATGCTCCAATTGGAAGAGACATAAAAGATCGTAAAAAAATGGCGGTAACTGATGTTAATAGCAAAGATGCTGTAACACACTTTAAAGTATTAGAAAGATATGCTAGTACAACATTAATTGAATTAGAATTGGAAACTGGCAGAACCCACCAAATTAGAGTTCATATGAATTATATTGGTTATCCAGTTGTAAATGATCCAGTCTATGGTAAAAGAAAATTAATCGATAATACTGGTCAATGTTTGCACGCAAAAACACTAGGATTTGTTCATCCTAGCACTGGTAAGTATTTGGAATTCGATTCAGAATTACCACTTTGTTTTACTAATATTTTAAATCAGTTTAAAGATTAAGAAAATAAATAGATAAACTTAATATAGTGGCATATACCATAAATACAATATAAGGAATTAAAAATTTAGCTGCTTTCTTAGAAATATTATTTGTTTCTAAATAAAGAAGCAAAGAAGTAATTAAAATACCTATTGAAGTAATTAAACCTAACATTGGGCTTTTTAAACAGAAAAATAATGGTAAATATAACTGATTAAAAATATAATTAGCAATTAAACTAGTATTATAATTTTTGTTATTGAATTTTACTTCTTGATAAACTAAATAAACAGAATAAGCAATAATTAAGTATAGTAATGTCCAAACAATTCCATAAGACCATTTTGGTAAGGCAAAAAATGGTAAATTCAACATATCAAAATATGCTGTACACTTATTAAATAATGAACTTAAAAACCATGGTAAGAGTAAAATAATGTATAAAATCACTTTTTTCATAAAATCACCTTTACTTATATTATGGCTTGTATTAAAATATTATTACACATTTTGGAGGGGAAATATGGAACAAATAGTAATTAATCAAAATGATGATATAGTTATGCGTTTATTACATTTTTTTATAACTGTTAAAGAATATAACCCAATTATTTTACATGGTGTTAAAGATGAAATTTGGCTAGAAAAATTAGATGAAAACTACCAAATTATTAGAATTGTATCTGGTTATATTCATAATAATGAACAATTAGATTTTGATATATTTAAAACAAAACAAATTGCTAAAAAAATCAAAAGAAAAACCTTTTCTTTTAATGGGATGAATATATTAAGTATCTTTGTAAATTTAGGTGATAATGTTGATATAAATAATTACCTTCATTTGAATAAAATAGATTGCGCTTATATAAAAACAATTAATGATATTAATAAATATAGTTTTGTAATTGATGAATTTCCTAACATTCTAAAAGAAAATAACTATAAAGAAAAAGGTTTAGAATTATTTGTTAAAATAACTGATGATATAGCTAAAAAAAATGAATTAGAAAATGCTAAAAATGAAGAAATATTTAAACAAAAGAAACCTTATATAACTATCGGTTTAATTATTATAAATGTTTTAGTATTTTTACTTGGTCATATTGATATAAGAATATTAGATAAAATGTTCTTACCATATGGATTAGATAGAGAATATTATCGTTTAATTACGGCCGCATTTACTCATTATGACGTATTTCATTTATTATTTAATATGTATGCTTTATATATTGTTGGTCCACAAATAGAAAGTTTCTTTGGGAGATTTAAATATTTAATAATTTACTTCTTTAGTGCTTTAACAGCTTCTCTTTTATCACTTACATTTATGCAAGAAGGTGGTTCATTAGGTGCTAGTGGAGCAATATTTGGTTTATTTGGTAGTTTATTAATATTTGGATATTATTATCGTATTTATTTAGGAAACGCTTTAAAATCACAAATAATCCCATTAATTATTTTTAATTTAATATTAGGTTTTATTGAGCCAGGAATTGATAATGCTGCTCATATTGGTGGTTTAGTAGGTGGTATTCTAATATCAATGGCTTTAGGAGTTAAATATAAATCAAATAAAAATGAAAAAATAAATGGTTATATATTATCAGCTATTATGCTATGTTTCTTAATTTATACAGCATTTATAAAATAAGTAAACTAGACTAATTCATTATTTTTTGATATAATGTATTAGTCTTTTTAACTGTTTAAAAGAAAGGAGTAAAAAAATGAGTAAAATCAAAATATTTGGTTTAGGCGGGTTAAATGAAATTGGTAACAATATGTATGTTATCAATGTTGATGATAATATTTTTATTTTAGATGCGGGTTTTAAATATGCAGATGATACAATGCTAGGGATTGATTATGCGATTCCTAATTACGATTATTTAAAGGAAAATATTGATAAAATAAAAGGTATTTTTATAAGCCATGGCCATGATAGTCAATATGGTGCTTTACCTGATATATTAAGTGAATTACCTAATATTCCAATATATGGCACGGATTTTACAATTAACGTTATTAAAAATGTTTTAGAAGAAGATAATATTAAAGCTAATTTAAACGTTATAACGCCACATAAGCAAATAGACTTTGGGAAAGTTTCAATTTTTCCAGTTTCTTTAACACATTCAGTGCCAGGTAGTGTTGGATATGTTATTAATACGCAAGATGGGGCAATTGTTTATACAAGTAATTTTGTGTTTGATCCGACTGCTAGTGGGGCATATAAAACAGATATTGGAAAATTAGCTTATATTGGTAAACAAGGAGTATTATGTTTATTAAGTGAATCAATGTATGCTGATAAAGTAGGATATACATCACCTAATAATCGTATAGAACCAATTGTTATGGAAACTTTAAATAAAGTTAATGGAAGAGTTTTATTTAATATTTTTGAAGCTCAATTATCTCGTATTCAAGAATTATTTAATATTGTTACTTTCTTAGATAAAAAAGTAGTAATATTAGGTAAAAAACTAGAAAATATTGTTAATGATGCGATTGATAAAAAGTATATTGAATTTGAAAAAGAAAGATTATTAAGCTTAAATCATGTTAATGATCCTAATATTGTTGTATTGATATCAGATGATCGTGAAAAACCATATTCAAATATTACTCGTATTATTAGAGGTCATGATAAATTTATTAAAGTAAATGAAAATGATACAATTATGTTTGCATCTCCTACATATGATGCTTTGGAAAGAAGCGCAACTCGTATATATGATGAAATAGCTTCTTTAGATATTAATTTAGTTATTATTCCGAAAAGATATTTATCATATCATGCATCGCAAGAAGATTTGATGATGATGCTTAATTTAATGAACCCAAAATATTATTTTCCGGTAATTGGTGAATATCGTCATCAAGTTGCGAATGCTGATGCTGCTAGTAGAGTAGGGATAGATCCAGATAACATTTTATTAAAATTAAATGGTGATGTAGTAACATTTGTTGATGGAGAATTAGTAGAATCTGATGAAAAAATAAATGTATCTGAAATACTAGTAGATGGTAAAAATGTTGGTGATATTGGTGAATTAGTTTTAAAAGATAGAGAAATTTTATCAAATAATGGTATTGTTATCGTAAGTGCTACACTAGATAAATTTACTAAAAAAGTATTATCAGGCCCAGAAATATTAACCCGTGGATTTATTTATGTAAAAGATAATATTGATTTAATTAAAGAATCAGAGCGTATTTCGTTAGAAGTTATTAATGAATTTAATCATGATAACTACGTTGATTTTAATAAAATAAAATTAGGTATTAGAGATAAATTAGGTAAGTATTTTTATAATGAAACAGAATGCAAACCAATGATTTTAGTAGTTATTCAAGAAGTTTAATAACTTCTTTTTTTGTATAATTTTGTCAAAATTTAGTATTTTTTTCGTTTTTTTATAAAAAAATCTTTATTTTTAAAGAAAAAGTGCTATAATAATAAAACAACGAGGGGTGTTGTAAATGAAGAAGTTGGTATTTTGTTTATTAGCTTTAATAGTAGTTGTTCTTAATATTGGTGGTACAAATATTGAGGCCAAAGAAGAAGTTAATACATGTAAGTATAATTTTAATTTTGAACAAGGCTTTTCTATTGCTGAAGATGATAGTAAATGTTTTCGTTATGTAGAAAAACAAAGTTCTAAAAAATTAATGATTGTTGCTCATCCAGATGATGAAACAATCTATGGCGGTGGACATTTATTAACTGATGATTATACTGTTGTATGTGTTACTTGTGGTCAAGTAGAATATAGAGTTAATGAATTTAAGGAAGTAATGGATAAAACTAATGATAATTATATTATGTTAGGATTTGATGATCGTATAAATAAAACTGGTCCAATAAGTGATTGGAGTTATCAATATGATGATATTTATAATACTTTGTATAATATTATTAATAGTGAAGATTGGGATTTAATTATTACTCATAATCCTGAAGGAGAATATGGTCATCAACACCATATTATGACAAGTGAAATGGTAACTAATATTACTGGTAAAGAAAATTTATATTATTTTGGTCGTTGGTATCGTAATGGTAGTAATGAAGCTAGAATTAGTGATGATTTATATAATACTAAAGTAAATGAATTAATTTCTGTTTATTATCGTTCACAAGGTTCAGCACTTAATTATAATTATGCCATGTTACCTTATGAAAATTGGATAAAAGCAACTGAATGGTAAGAAAAAAGCGAATATTATTTCGCTTTTTTTATTGACTTATAGATATATAACCAGTATAATTTGAATAGGAACATTTAATAGTTGGGTGGAGCCAAACTTCTAATGAAGGGAGGCGGTAACGTGAATAAGAAAGATTTTTTAATCGGAGTATTACTCATTATTATCCTTCTTCTATTATTATTACTATTTATAGTTGTAATATAGAAAAATCCACCTAACTAAGCATAGTTAGGTGGAACCAAACTATTGGCAACACTCAACATAGCGTATTAAGTGTTCCTTTTTATTTTATGAGTATTAACTCATCTATATACATATTAACACATTTTTTAATAATTGACAAGTTATGTCGGGGGGGGGGTATAATTATAAATAGAGAGTAGGGATTAAATGAAAAAGATAGTTTTAGGTGTTTTTATTGGATTATTAATAAGTAGCGGAGTTGTATGTGCAGCTACTTTAATTAATTCAAAAGATGTAACATATACACCTAGTGATAGTAATTTTGGTGTTAGTAATGTAGAAAGTGCTTTAAATGAATTATATACGTTAGCCAATTCGTATAATCCATATCTTAATGTTTCATTTCAATCAGATGTATATACTGCATGTTCTCAATTGTATTATTTAGTTGGAGCAAAATATGTAGATTTTGATGTTACTCATGGTGTATGGAATGGTACATATGTTGGTTTATATGCTACAAATGATGATGAAGTTGTTACTGATCATAATAAATCAAGTTCATCTTATATTAGAGAAAATTGGACTTTATTAGTCCAAACAAATTCAAAAGTTGAAAATGTTAGTACTCAAGGTTATAAATATGCTAAAGCATTGGGTGTAACTGGTAATCTTGCAGGTGGCTATTTAACTGTTAAGATTCATAATTAAAATAAAGCGAATAATATTTCGCTTTTTTTATTGACTTGTAGTTATACAACCAGTATAATGAGTTTGGAACATTTAATAGTTGGGTGGTTACCTTCATTCTTCAAAAAGTCTGGAGGTGATATTATGAGTAAAAAAGATTTTTTAATCTTTTCACTGCTTTGCATCATAATCTTACTTGTAATATTGCTATTGGTAATATTTATATAAGAAAAAATCACCTAACAAATTGTTAGGTGAAAACCATTTAATCGGTAACACCCAACATAAAGTTAAGTGTTCCTTTTTATTTTATGAGTATTAACTCATCTATATACATATTAACATGTTATTTATTATTTGTCAAAAGTTCATTATATATAGCAGTTGTTTTTTTAATAACATTACTACTATCATATTCTAAAGCCTTATTAACAATATAATCTTTATCATAATTATTATAATTATCATATAAACTAGAAATATTAATTGCGATATCATCAGGATCATTTACTTTACAAATAAGTCCTACTTTATTATCAACATATTCAGTTGGCCCTAAACAATCAGTAGTAATAATAGGTAATCCTGATGCCATAGCTTCAATGCCAGATATCGCAAAACTTTCAATTTCACTAGTAATAAGTAGGGCATGTTCTTCTTTTAAAATCTCAGCTATTTCTTGTTTAGTTTTTCTTCCTAAAAATCTAACATTATCTAAACCTAAATCACGACATTTATTTTTATAAATAACTTCATAAAAACCATCACCAATAATATCTAAATGAACTGGTATTTTAAGTTTTTTAATAGCTTCTAAAGCAATATCAATTCGTTTTCCTTCTCTTAAAGCACATACCATTACTAAATTAAAAGTATCTTTTATTTCTCTTTTTTGATTATTAATAAATGGTTTAGTATCAACTAAATTAGGAATAATATCACATTTATCAGTATATTTTAATGCGATATCTTTCATATATTTACTTACAGTAGTAAAGTATGAATTGTTTAATACATATAAACCATATTCTTTAAATAGGGGATTTTTATAAAATCTTTCTAAATCACCACAATGTTCGGTTACAACAACTGGTATATTATAAATTTTACCTAATATACAAGCAGCATATCCAGCAGGTACTGTAACATGAGCATGAATAATATCTGGTTTATCATTAGTTTTTAAATAGTTTTTAAAAGCTTTTTTTAATGTTTTAACATATCTTTTTAATTGCCATTTAAAGCTAATTGATCCCATATTAAGCATTCTATATAAATAAGTATGATAATTAGTTTCTTTAATAATTATTTTTTTCTTTTTAAATAAATAACTAATTGGTTTAGTTAAACGATTTCGTTCAATAAATAAGATATTAGCATCAATACCATTATTATTTAAGCTTTCCGTAAATTCTTTGTGATAGATACCCATTAATTTATCTTCACCACTTGGATACCAAGTAGGAATAACTAAAACTTTCATATTTTATAATTAGTTCCTTCTACTTTATTTATTTTATCTAAACATTCATGCATAATATCAATTCTTCCTCTTTTAGATAATACTTGAACTAAATCAAAACCTGGTCTTCTATTTCCTTCAATAAATGTCGCACCATTTTCAGTTACCGCAACATCCCAACCAACCACATGAATATGGGGATTAACTAAAGCAGCTTCTAAAACTAGTTTTTTAACTTTATCCCAATTAGGTATTTGAAATCCATCAAATTTAATATTACTGTATGGATGTTTATCAAAATATTCTAAATTTTTATTAAAAGCTTGACCAACTAATTTACCAGTTTCTATATCTACTAATACACCCATACCACCTTGATGAAAATTATCTACATTAGCTTCTCCATTACCAAATCGCATACAAGCAAATAATATTTTTGCTTCACCATTAAACCCGAATGTCATAATTCTTATAGTATTAACACTTTTATCACAAAATTTACTTATTTCTTTATTTTGAATGACATATTCTTCTAAATATAGATGTTCATTTTTTAGTTTCTCATAGAATTCTTTATAATCTTTAATATCTTTAGTATATAGTTTTTCTACACCATGACCACCTAAACCATCATAAGGTTTAATCATAAAGTATTCATGATTGTTTAAAAAAGCCTCTAATTCTTGATAAGTTCCATCAGCAAAAAAGTCACGATTAATATACTTTTTAAAATTTTTCAAAAAATTAGGTTTAATAGTAAAAAACGTTTTATATTTGCTAGGGGATACTATTTCATAGAATTTATCTTGGTGTTTAATTGATACATATTCTTTTAGTTCTACTTTATTTTTTTTATATAATTCATAGTTTAAAAAATCACTATAACCACAACCAATAGTTATAAAAGAATAATAGAATTTTTTCTTTAAGTCACTATATTTAATGTTTTCACGTTTAGATATTTCTTTTAATTTATTATTAAATCTTTTTCCATTTCCTTTTAAAGCATAACTAATAATACTCATTTAATCCTCCTTAAGTAAATTATATATTTCTTCAACGCTTAATTCTTTTTCATCCTTATAATATGGTTTTAGATGAAAGTGTAGATGTTTTACTTCTTGGGCATCACCATTATTTTGAATTAAAGTTAAGCCATCGATATTTAATTTGTTTTCCATTCTAGTACGTAATATTCTTACTACATCCATTATTTTAGTAATTGTTTCATTATCAACTGAACTAATATCTAAAGTATGCTTTTTTGGAATAATTAAGGTATGTCCTGGACTAATTGGGTTAATATCTAAAAAAGCCAAAACATCATCATTCTCATAAACTTTATAGCAAGGAATTTCCCCAGCTATTATTTTACAAAATACACAATCCATATAATCATCTCCATTTTAAATTATACCAAAATATATTTAAAAAAGAAACATATAATTAAATATGAAAAAAATAATTGGTATTGCTGCAAGACCGACAATTTCGGAAAGCAAAAGAAATATGTTAGGTGTATATGAATCATATATAAGATGTATTATTAGAGCTGGTGGAATTCCGTTAATTATTTCCCCAACTCAGGATATGGAATATATAAAAGATAATAGTTATACGCCATTAACCATTGATGAAGAAACTGATTTAGAAACCATTTTAAAACTATGTGATGGCTTTCTATTACCAGGTGGTAGTAATATATATCAGTATGATTATAATATATTAGAATACGCAATAAAAAATAATAAGCCAATACTAGGAATATGTTTAGGGATGCAAGTGATGGCAACATATAAAGGTAATAATTTAGTTTTATCTTATAATCATAATCATGTTAATCATGAGATAAATATATTGAAAGATTCTACTTTATATAAAATATTTAATAAAGAAAAATTAATAGTTAATAGTCGTCATAAAGAACAAGTTAAAGATGGTGGCTTATATAAAGTAATAGCTAAATCTAATGAAGGGGTAATAGAAGGAATAGAATTTGAAGGAAATGTTTTAAATTTAGGCGTACAATGGCATCCAGAAGATTTAGATGAACAAATTTTATTTGATTATTTTATAGAACAAATAAAAAAGCAATAATAATTGCTTTTTTTAGTGAATACTGCGAGTATTCATTTATATGATGATTTAAATATAAAAAAGTATACTATAATTATCTAATTCGACATATTTTTTAATACTTGTTTGTTACTATATAAAACTTAAGGAGGGTTTATATGAATGAATTAGTGGTAAAAGAAGATATTAAGAGTAAGATATATGTTATAAGAGGTAAACAAGTAATGCTAGATAGTGAAATATCTACAACCAAATGTCATTAATTATTTATTAAGAAAGGAATGATTAATAATGAATAATAAAATTGTAAGTACAGAATTAAATGTAAAAGATAATTTAATAAAAGTAATAAGAATAAATAATATTGATTATATTTCTTTAACAGATTTAGCAAGATATAAAAACTCTAATAATCCTGGTGATGTTATTATAAAATGGATGAGTAATAAAAGCTCTTTTGATTTTTACTCATTATGGGAAGAATTATTCAATGAAAAATTTAAACTAGCGGAATCTCGCGAGTTTAAAAATGATTCAGCAAGTCAATCATTTACAATGAGTCCTTCAAGATGGATAAATATGACAAATGCTATTGGATTTATAAGTAAAAGAGGAAAATATGATGGTGGTACATTTGCACATCCTGATATTGCTTTAGAATTTGCTTCTTGGATAGATCCTGCTTTTAAACTTTATTTAATTAAAGAATTTGAAAGATTAAAATATAATGAAAATTATCAAAATGAAATAGAATGGTCAGTAAGAAGAATGCTTTCAAAAACAAATTACAAAATACATACTGATAGTATAAAACAAAATATAGTTCCAACATTATCTGAAAGTCAAAAACAATTTGTGTATGCTGATGAGGCAGATGTGATAAATGTGGCGTTATTTGGTATGACTGCTAAAGAGTGGAGAGAAAACAATCCTGATTTGAAAGGAAATATTAGAGATTACACTGATTTTTACACTTAGTTGTTTTGAGTAATTTGGAAGTGTTAAATGCAAATATGATTGAAAATAATTTATCCCAAAGAGAAAGATTAGAAAAGTTAAATAATATTGCAAAAAATGAATTAGAAATACTAACTAATGATAGAAACATAATTGGAGTTCAAAAAATAGATAAACAAGCAAATAATATGATTAAAACATCCAGTTAGATAATACACTACTAAGATGTGTAACACACCTAAGAGTGTTATATGCGTCATTTGGTAGCTACAAGAGATTTAGCTAAATTATATGAATGTAAAAATGGAACAAAAGATATAAATAAAGCGGTTAAAAGAAATATTGCGGAAGAATTCTATTTTAAATTAAATGAAAAAGATATCGAAGATTTATGGTTCCAAATTGGAACCAAAAAAATAAATGTTGAAACTCGTGGAGGTAGATTTAAAAATCCACATGTGTTTACAGAGCAAGGCGTAGCTATGTTATCAAGTGTTTTACATACTAAAAAAGCAATAAAAACAAGCATTCAAATAATTAATGCTTTTGTTGCTATGAGGCATTATATAGGTGATAGTTTAAATAGAATAGCTAATATAGAAATAAAAGTATTAGAACACGATAATGATATAAAATTGTTACAAGAATGTTTTGATAACTTTAAAGGAGAAAATAACCATATTTATTTTAAAGGTGAAATATATGATGCTTATTCTTTATTATTAGATATTCTAAATAAAGCTAAAAAAGAAATAATTATAATTGA
>CAJOJO010000020.1 GCA_905235045.1 uncultured Bacilli bacterium | reverse complement strand
TTTATTCTTAGTTGTTTTTTCTTTAAAGAATCCAACAATAAAGACAAAAACAGCTAGACAAAATATATTTGTAAACCACAATAGTGATTTGGGTAATATATTTATAAAATTATTATATAGTAAAAATATCGAAATAGTAAAAGTACAAAAAGTAAATATCATTAAACTTACATACTCATTTTTATTATACCAATCAATTATAAAACCAGCTATATTTTTGGTAAATCGAAATTTACCTATTATCATTGTAATAACAAAAATAGACAAATTTATTATTAGATAACTTAACAATTCATTATTTGAATTATTTAAATTAATATTCATAATTAAAATTATTATTAAACCCACTGCAAGCTCGGCTATAAATGATAATAAGGCAATAAATAATAAGCCAATCATTGTTTTCATATTTTTTTCTTTATATATAAATCGTAGCAAAATAAATGAAGCTAAATGCATTAAATATGGTTTTAAATACGCTATATCAGAGGAAATTAAAATCGAATTTAATCCACCCATTAAAACAATTGAAATAATATTTTTAATATTAAAATTAAATTTTTGTTTTATAACTAGTGTCGAAAACAAATAGCTATATAACAAGAAAAACAACGCACCACAAATAAACCAACTAATTACCAACATATTCCTTAAGTCCTTTCTTTCTATCTCTTGCTAATAAATTAGTAGAAGTATTATTATCAAAAAAGATAATATTTTCTTTCCAATCTATTTTACTAATATTATTTAAATTAACTAAACAACTACGATGACTCATATAAAAGTCATTCCCTAATTCATCTCGTAATTCATTTAAAGTTTTACTAATTGGTACTATACCATATCCTGTATGAATAAAACATTTTCTATCAACAGTATCGCGTTCAATATATAAAATATCTTTTAGATAAACAATATAAGATACACCTTTATTTTCAACTTTAATAATTTTCTTTTTATCAACTAATTCTAAAGCTTTATCAATAGCTTTTTTTAAACTTTCTTCAAAATTATCAAATTTAGAAATAAAATCTAATAGCATTATTTGGGCTTTCATAACTTGAAAGCTTAACTCGCTATGAGATGTAACAATTATAATAATACTATCCCAATCATTTTTTCTGATTTTACGGGCTATATCAATACCTGAAATACTATTTTTAATTTCAATATCTAAAATATATATTTTTGGTTTTTTCTTATTAATAATTTTTTGAAAATCCTTATTATATGAAGCAAATTCATGTATTTTATAATTAGTATCATTAGATATTAATATTTTATCAATTACTTTGACAATATTTTTACGAAAGAAACTATCATCATCGCATACAACAAAATCCATAGTACACACTCTCCTAACAATAAAATAATGTCATAAATATGACATTACTTAATTTAATACTTCTTTATTAATCCTGTCGCTAATTCTACTATCTTTAAAGTAAGCAATATAATTATTAAGCTTATTCTTGTTTAGTAATTTTGATATTTTTTTATAATTACTTATTATTTCATGATAAACTTCATAATCCATATTAACTTTATTACGAACAACATCAATTAGTAATCTCTCTAAATCATAAATTAAAATATTGTAATTATGATAAGTAATTTTACTAACTCCTAATCGATATAATTTATTGGTTACAAAAATTTGCTTAATATTTTCATCATCAATTTTACGATCTTTTTGTTTAGTCGCAATAACATAAGGTGTATGATTTTTTTTAATTAACCCATAACAGTAAGCTGCTGTTTCAAGCGTAAAAACAGCATTAGGATGTTTTACAGCTATTAATTCTAAGTAGCTATAATCTTTGGTATCTGAATAAATACCTTTTTTTATCATAAATAACTTATTGTCTTTAACTAATTTTTTAATTTGATAATCACTTAAATTCTTTTTTCTTAAATTAGTATATAAATAAATCATTTTACCACCCCGTATTATATACTAATTATATTATAAATTAACATTAAAATCAAGATATTACCTACAAAAAATTAAACACTATTTTGAAAATGTCTTTTTTTAAATAAATATTTTCTTAACCAATCGACAGGAATTACCGTTAATGATAATAGAATAACAAATAATAGTTCAAATAATGACAAACCAGTAGTTCTAAATACCTTTCCCCCATAATAAATAAGTAGTATTTGGGTTAAGGTTACAAAAAGAATAATTATTAAGAATATTTTATTTTTTAAGATGTTTGCAAATATATTGATTCTACTTGTTCTTGCATTAAAAGCATTCATTAAACTTAAGAATATAAATAAACCAAAAAAAGCTGTCATAAAATAATTTTCATTTTTAAAAAACATTTTGATAAATGGTAATTTTAAAAATAAAATACAAATAATCGACGAATAAAAGCCTAATACAAATACCTCATTTAACATATATTTATTTACAATTGCTTCATCTTTTCTTTTTGGTAATTCATTCATATATTCTAAAAGAGGTGGTTCAAAACTGAAAGCTAACCCAGCTAATGTATCCATTACCATATTTATCCATAACATTTGAATAACGGTTATTGGAGTTTCAATACCAATGAAAGGACCTATTATTGATAAAGTTATGGCACAAAAATTAACGGTTAACTGAAATATTATAAATTTACGAATACTTTTAAATATTGTTCGGCCAAATAAAATTGCTTTAGTAATTGATAAAAAATTATTATCTAAAATAACAATATCAGATGCTTCTTTAGCAACTTCTGTTCCACTTCCCATAGCAAACCCAACATCGGCTTGCTTTAAAGCCGGAGCATCATTAACACCATCACCGGTCATACCAACAACTAAGTTCAATTCACGAGCTAGTTTTACTAATCGACTTTTATCAGTTGGTAATGCTCGAGCAACTATTTTTAATTCCGGGATTATTTCTTTTAATTCTTGATCAGATAACTTATTCATTTCCTCACTTGTTAAAACTATTTTACCTGGTAGGTTTAATTCATTAGCAATACTTATAGCGGTATCTTTATTATCACCGGTAATCATTACTGTATTTATATGAGCATTATTTACAAGTTCAATTCCTTTAAATGCTTCTTCTCTTATTTCATCCTTAATAAGAATTAAACCAACAAAATAATATTCTTTATCCTTTATAGCAAGAGCAATAACACGAATACCTTGCTTAGTATATTTTCTAATTGTATCTTCAATTTTATTTTTATAAATTAAACTTCTTACTTTTCCGTAAGTACTATAATAATATTTACACTTTGGTAAAATAACTTCTGGGGCGCCTTTCAATAAAGTTATTTCATGATCTTTAATAATACTTGTTTCCATATATTTTTTTTTACTATCAAATGGAACTATATTGGTTATCTTATACTTTCTTTCATGATTAGCTATAAAATGCATTAAAGCTTGATCAGTACTATTACCACCAATAACTTGTCCGTTATTATATTCACTTGTTGTATTATAAATAATTGAATCTTCTACTAGTTCTTTTAAATTTGTTCTTAATTCATCAATATTATTATATTCTAACAAATTACCATCAATAAATTTTGTAACTTCTAATTTACCTTTAGTTAAAGTTCCTGTTTTATCAGTAAATAAAATATTTAAACTACCAGCTGTTTCAATACCAACCATTTTTCTGACTAAAACATTGTTTTTTAGCATCTTTTTCATGTTAGATGACAATACTAAAGTAATCATCATTGGTAATCCTTCTGGAACAGCAACAACAATAATTGTAACACTTAAAGTTAAAGCATATAATATATGACCAAATATTATATGTGGAGTACTAATTGTTTTTATAATTAAATCTAAATTAAAATTATTTTCAATTACAATATTAGAAAATAAATAAGCAATCGAAACTAATAAAGCTCCTATATAACCTATTTTACTAATTATTTTTGCTAATTCACGTAATCTTATTTTTAAAGGACTTTCTGGGCTTTCTTGATTTAATTCATTAGCAAGTTTTCCATAATTAGTATTAAATCCAACTTCAGTTACTTTCATAATACAACGTTTTGTGTACACAATTGTGCCACGATATAAATTATCATTTATCTTTTTTTCTTTTTCTTTTGTTTCACCCGTTAATATTGATTCATCAACTGTTATTTCCCCTTCAATAATTTTTCCATCAGCAGGTATTTTATCGCCAGCTTCTAATATAACGAGATCATTAACAACAACATCATCAATGCTTATACTTTGAGTTTTACCATTACGTATTACTTTTGTTTCAATTTTAGAAGATTCTTCTTGAAGTTTTTTAAAAGCTTGTTCACTACCATATTCTGATATTGTAGAAATAAAAGAAGCAATAAAAATAGCTATTACTATTCCAATAGTTTCATACCAATCAAAGTTTTGAAATAAAAAAAGTGTTTTAATTCCTAAAGCAATAAGTAATATTTTAATAATTGGATCTCCTAAAGTTCCTAGTAGTAATTTAAAAAAGGTATTATTATTTTCGCTGGTTAATATGTTTGTTCCATATTGTTTACGATTTTTTTCTACATCTGTATCTGATAATCCTATCATATATTTGCCTCCTATAAAAATATATTTAGGATTATTATTTTTTATTATTTAATTTAATCGACAAAAAATGCATGTTTTTAACATGCATCATCACAAACTATTTCAAATACTTCATTTAAATTATCAGATAAAATTTTTTTAAGTTCATTATATTGTTCTGTGGTTAATTTTTTATATGGGTCTTCTTGTGAATCTAAAGTACCTGTATGTAAGTAAGTTATTTTACCATCTTTTATGAATACGACAGTTGGTAAATAAAGCCTTTTAATAGTATCATCGTTTAAACCACTATAAACTGGTAAATAATCATATAAAATATCAATAATTTCTCTATATTCTTTTGTTCCTTCTTTTGTAGTAATAATATTTCCATCTTTATCTAGTTCTTTAGTATCTCTAATTTTAACAGCATTATAATAGTATATTTTATCAACGCCTAATTCATTAGCAGCATCAATTAAAACTGGAACTAAATTACGACACCAAGGACATTCAGGAAAGCCAAAATAAATTACTGATGTTCCTTCTTGCAATTTTTTAATTACTTCATCTACTTTAATATAAACAAATGGATTATTCTCGTCTATTTCCATATAAACATATTCGGTTTGATTATTTTCATCTATTTTTCCATTTAATTTTTCGTATTCTTCTTTAAAATTATTTGTTGTGGTTTTAGTATTTCCACATCCTACTGCTAACAAAAGTAAAAATACAGCTAAAATCTTTTTCATTTTTCCACCTCATCCTCATCCAAAACGCGATGACTTTTATTTTCCTTATGGTCCATTTAAATCACCAATATTATTATACCAAAAAAAGACTAAATAGTCTTTAATTTATGTTAAGTAATTCACGGAAATTATCCGGAAAGCCAATTTTGTTTAATAATAAACGAGTTGGTACTGTATTTACTTTTCCATCTAAAGCGTCAATTTCATAACTTACTTCATTCATCATATCTCTAAATTCTCGGTCAGTTAACATTTGCTTAAATATTATCATAATAGCAAACAAATCATTTTTACCATAAATATATTCATTTTCTATTTTAGGTATTTCTAATAAATTATGATATTTATTATCTGGTATTGAACGTTGAGTTCGATGATCATATAAAATATCTTCATGAGCACATAAGTTTCTAAAATTTGAAAGTAAAGCTAAATTAATTGCCATACTTTCTGAATCAGTATTATAGAAAGCTGCGATTGAGACTTGATCTTCTATTTTTAAGATTCCGTATAATTCTGAAATAATACCAAATGATAAAACTTTAACTAAAATCCACATTGGAATATACCCATAGTTATTTAAGTAGTGCGATGTTGCGGTATGTTGCTTACCATTAATTCTAATTTGTCTTTTCATTTTGTTTAAAACATCATATACTTGTCTTACTTTCATACTATCTTGAGTAAAATTCTTTGGATCTAAGTAATCTTTTTCTTTGAAACCATATTGTTTTGATAATTGATAGCTAATTATTGATTTAATATTATTTTCAATTATTAATATATATTTAAATGTTATATTACGAATGTTTCTATCAAACAAAAATGTTGCGTATAATTCGTCAAAAGTTGTTCCTGGTAAAAATTCTATATCTTTATATGATTTTTGAAATAAATGACGATAACCATTTATAAAGAAGTAATTTTCTCGAAACAATATATCTTTTGTTTTATCATAATCTGTAATTTTTAATCCTTTAGATTCAAAAATTTCAATTTGTTCATCTAAGGTTTTAAATGTCTTCTTTCCCATAGACGCCTCCATACTATAATTATTATATCACTTATAGATTAAGATTCAAAATATTTTATAGTGGAGTTTACAAGTGAAGTGACAACCTTATTTTGATATTTTTCTTGTTTTAATAAATATCTTTCATTACTATTACTTAAAAATCCTAATTCAACTAGTATACCTGGAGTATTAATTCGCTTTTGTAAATACAAGTTATTATTTTTTTTATATTTTCTTTTACTATTCAAATTATTTTTAAAATCTGCTTGAAATAGTTCAGCTATTTTTTTATTTTTTGCATTATTATCAGAATAGAAAGCTTGCGCGCCTTGATATAATCCAGTATCTTCAGCATTTAAATGAATTGATAAAAATAAATCTGGTTGAGCTTTATTAATAATGTTACTTCTTCTTGATAAATCGCTTCTTTTTCGATTATTAGTATGAATTACTGATAAATCATAGTCATCATATCTAGTTAAATATACAATTGCGCCTAATTTAGATAATCTTTTTTCTAATTTCAAAGATATTTCTAAGTTGATATCTTTTTCCATTATACCATTATACATAGCTCCTGGGTCTTTACCACCATGACCAGGATCTAGATAAATAACTTTTCCCAGTAAGGGCATACTATTACTAGCATGAACATAAGAAATCATATGTAAAAATATTAGAAAAAAAAGAATAATAAATA
The DNA here is from genome assembly GCA_905235045.1 of uncultured Bacilli bacterium. GTDB lineage: Bacteria > Bacillota_I > Bacilli_A > RF39 > UBA660 > CAJOJO01. The sequence goes on along the minus strand of CAJOJO010000020.1, from coordinate 13,428 downwards.
TTTTGTATTTAACCATATTTTCACCTATTTAATTATATGAAAAAAAAGAGTTTTTACTCTTCTAATTTTTTATATTGCTCCAATAATAATTTTTCGTATTCTTCTAGTAGTTCTTTTTCTTTTTTACTAGCAAATATTCCTTTTTTACTAATTTTATTACGTAATTTTTTTGTTTCTTTTTCAATTTTTTCTATGATTATCTTATTCATAAGGTCACCTTCAACTACATTATACTGGTTATTTAGCCAATAGTCAATAAACCTTTATGATAGTAAAATTATTAATGAAGAGGTGGTAGAATGAATAAAATTTATAAAATTAAATTAGAAAATGGCTACTATGTCTTTAAATTAGAACAAATTTTAGCAGAAAAACATATTAGCAAAAATAAATTAATTCAAGATACTAATACCGATTTTAAAGTAATTCAAAGGTTAGGTAGAGGAGATTGTATTAGATTAGATATATTTGTTTTAGCTAGATTATGTGATTATTTAGATTGTGATATTTCTGATATTATTGAATATAAAAAAGAGAATTAATTCTCTTTTTTTTCATATCTAGCAAATATACCACATGGTAATACTAAATCACTATTTTTTATTGGTAGTCCTATTTCTTCAGATGAAATTACACCTTCATATTTTTTTAAAACGGTTAATTTCAAAATGTTAACTAATACTTCTTTTGATAAACCAGTTGTATACGAATTTATATGAAAAAATAGAGGATTATCTGATAATAAATTAGTACATAATTCAACTAAATGGTATAAATCCTTTTCAACATCCCATACTTCCCCATTAGAGCCTCTTCCATAAGAAGGTGGGTCCATAATAATTGCATCATAATGATTCCCTCTTCTTATTTCTCGTTCTACAAATTTTACAACATCATCAACTATGTACCTTACTTTTGTTTCGTCTAAGTTTGATGATTTAACGTTTTCTTTTGCCCAAGACACTATTCCTTTACTTGAGTCAACATGTGTTACATGGGCACCAGCATACATACAAGCAACAGTTGCACCGCCTGTATAAGCAAATAAGTTTAATACTTTTATCTCTCTATTTGCTTTTTTTATTTTATTAATCATGTAATCCCAGTTAATTGCTTGTTCTGGAAATAAACCTGTATGTTTAAAACCCATTTGTTTAATATTGAAAGTTAAATCTTTATATTTTACTTCCCAATGGTCTGGTGTATTTTTATAGTTTTCCCAATAGCCACCACCTTTATTAGAACGATGATAATGAGCATTTATATTAGAATATTTTTTCTTTAAATCACCATTATTCCAAATTATTTGTGGATCAGGTCTAAGTAAAATAATGTTATTCCAACTTTCAAGTTTTTCACCATTAGAAGCATCTAAAATTTCATAACTTTCCCATTCTTTATTTATTAACATAGTATCACCTTTTCATTTATGTTAACACAAATAAACACATTTGTAAATGTACTTATTAAATAGTATTGATAATAAAAAAAGATAGTTACCTATCAATTTTTATACTAAATATCTAATTATTTAAACAATAATCAAATAATTCTGTTTGAGTATATTTTTTATTTTTAACAATATTATATTTGTCATTACATTTTATTACATCATAAAATGGTGTGTCATATTTTTATTTTTACGACATTGCGCAATAAATTTACCAATTTTTTCTTGATTCATAAAATTTCTCCTTTCACACTATAATCATATAACTATTAAACCAAAATTAACAGGAAATAATTCTAGGATATATTAATATAAAAGCAAGAAAATAATTTTCTACCTAAATTTTATCACAAAAAATTAATCTTATAATCCATTTATAATCATTGTAATTATTTAAAGCAAAATAAAACCCGATAAATTCGGGTTTGCTTTCTATCTCTTTGAGAATTGTGGTGCACGGCGAGCACCTTTTAAACCAGGTTTTTTACGTTCTTTAGCTCTTGGATCTCTTGTAATAAATCCAGCTCTTTTTAATATTTTACGATAACTATCTTCATTTTCTTCATTTTTAGCATCATATTCTAATAGAGCACGAGTAATTCCTAAACGAATAGCTCCTGTTTGACCAGTAAATCCACCACCATTTACTTTTACGTCAATATCAAATGTTTTTTCATTATTTGTTGCTACTAAAGGTTGCATTAAATCCATTACATTAGTTTCATATGGAAAAAATTCTCTTACATCTCTACCATTAACAGTTATATTTCCTTTACCAGGAACCATTTTAACTTGGGCAACAGATGATTTTCTTCTACCTGTTCCTATAAATACTTTTGCCATATAAACCTCCTAGTCCATTTTTAACTCAACTGGTTGTTGAGCTGCATGTGGATGTGTATCCCCTGCATAAACAAATAATTTTCTATACATTTGACGTCCTAATCTTCCTTTTGGAAGCATTCCTTTGATTGCTCTTTCAACCATTTCTACTGGATAGTTTTCTTTCATTTCTTTTGCTGTTCTTTCTCTTAAACCACCAGTGTATCTACTATGGTTGTAGTAAATTTTATTATCTAGTTTATTACCAGTTAAATTTACTTTAGAAGCATTAATGATAATAACATTATCACCGCAATCAATGTGTGGTGTAAAAGTAGGTTTATGTTTACCTCTTAAAATTGTTGCTGCTTTTGCAGCTAGACGACCTAGGTTTTGGTTTTCTGCATCAATGATAACCCAATTACGAACTAGATCTTCTTTTTTTTGCATATATGAATCTTTCATATTTTCTCCCTCTTTCTAAATAGAATTGTTGAAATGAATGTTCCCAATATTCATTTCGTTGGGATATAAAATGTACCAATTAAAATTGTACTAAAAATAAAGCTAAAAGTCAATAAATATAAGCTAATATTTGACATTTTTTAAGTATAAACCATTTGCTGGAGCAGTAATACCAGATAAACTTCTATTTCCTGCTTCCATTATTGATAATACGCTAGCTACTTCTTTTTTATTACTACCGATTTCAATAAGCAAACCAACCATATTTCTTACCATATATCTTAAAAAGCCATTACCCTTAAAAGTAATTTCTAATATATTATTCTTTTTCTTAAATTTTATACTATAAATTGTTCTTTCATAAGAATCAATATCTTTACTTGCTTTAGTTAATGATTTAAAATTATGTGTTCCAATAAAATATTTACTGGCTTTTTTCATTTTAGAAATATCTAAGTTATTATTATACTGATAAATATAATTACGGTCCATTGGATTATACTCACCTAGGTTAATACGATATATATACTCTTTTTCTAAAACATTAAATCTCGCATGAAAGTCATCATTAACTTTTTTTATATCTTTAATATAAATATCACTATTAATTAATTTATTTAGTGATTTTCTTAATTTCGCTATATTTATGTCTTTTGCATCAAAATGAGCTTTTTGATTTAGAGCATGAACACCTTTATCCGTTCTACCACTCGCACTAATAGTAATTTTTGTATTAAATATTTTACTCAAATTACTTTCAATATTATCTTGAATGGTATTTTTATTTGGTTGTTTTTGATAACCATTATAATTAGTTCCATCATAAGAAAAAGTCATTAAATATCGCATATAGTCACCTCGATTATTTGAATAATTAATATTATTACAATTATTATATCAATAAGTTTCCATTTTTTTAACTTAGTTATTTTTTTATTTATATTATATTGTCTTACTTCCATAGATAAAGCTAAATCATCAGCTCTTTTTAGAGTTAAATTAAATGTTGGAATGATAATTGTTTTTAAAATTAGAATTCTATTTTTCTTAAAATTAACACCTCTTGCTTTTAAAGTTAAAATAATTTTATTTATTGAATCTATTATGCATGGAATAAATTTTAAAGTCATACTAAATATTCCCGCTAATACGTATATATTTATTTTAAATATTTTTAATGGATATAATAAATATATTAGAGCATTTATTGTATCATTTTCTTTAGTTGTTAAAGTTATTAGCGTTGAAGCAAGAATGGTTTCAATAATTTTTAATAAACTAATTATATTATCTTCTAATTCTACTTTTAATAATATATTTATTAAGAAAATACCTAAAATTAAGTAAAGCATGGTTCTTAAAGAGTATAAATATTCTTTAAAAGATATTTTACTTATAACTATTAATAAGATAATTATTAATAAATAATTTAGATGTAGATAAAGATTATTTGTAATCATTGATAATATTATAAAAAGAATTAAAGATATTAATTTTTGCAATGGATTTAGCTTATGAAGAAAAGAATTAGTATCTTGATAGCGACTTAAGGTAATATTATTTAACATAACGATATATATCCTTTATTAAATCATTTATATCATCACGATATCCAATTTTTATTTTTTTCTTCATAAAAACTTTATTTTCAAATTCAATTATTTTAGGAACCTTTATATTATATTTTTGTAATAATTTTTCTTGTTTAAACACATCATATTTTGTTCCTTCTAATACTATTTGTTTATTATGTAAAACATATATATAATCAACTATTTTGTGTAGAAAATCCATATCGTGAGTAATAATAATTATTGTTTTATGATATCTGTTTTTAAGTATTCTAATTAATCTAATTAAATCATTTTTACTCTTACTATCTAAACCTATTGTTGGTTCATCTAAAATTAAAACTTTTGGATTTACTAGTAAAGAAATAGCTAAAGCTAATTTCCTTTGTTCACCACGACTTAAATTTAATGGACTATTATTTAAAATTGTTGGTTTTAAATCAACCATTTTTAAAACATCTAAGATTCTTTTATCAATTTCTCTTAGCTTAAAATTAAATAATTTTAAAGTTAAAACTAATTCATCTTTTACGGTATTACAGAAAAATTGTTCTTCTGGAAATTGAAACACTAAACTTACATTAAAACGTAGTAAATCTTTAAATTTAAATTTTTTATCGCTTTCAATTAAGAAATCATCTATTTTAATACTCCCACTAGTTGGAATTAATAAATAATTAGTCAATTCTACTAATGTTGTTTTACCACTTCCTGATGCTCCAATCAAACCATTAACTTTTCCTTTTTGAAATTTAATATTTATATTTTTTAATACTTCTTTATCAACATAATTTATTTTTTTATAAACATAATCAACATTATTAAATTTTATTTCCATAATGTATCTACCATTGTATTCATATTTAGAATAACCTTATCAGTTAATCCATAGTATTTTAATTTATGCGATAAAGAAGCCATAAATGGCATTTCAAGATGGCATTTTTTAAATATTAATTCATCATTGAACGCCTCAGTTATTTTTTTATCCAAGACTATTTTTTTATCAATCAAAATTAATCTTTTTCCATATAAAGAATCTTCTAAATTATTTGTAGTACAAATAATGGTCATTTCTTTATTCATTTTTTTTAATGTTTTCATTACTTTATCTTTTGTTACGCCATCTAGCATACTTAATGTTCCATCAATTAGTAGCAATTTTGGTTTAATTACTAAAGCAGCTGCTAATGCAACTAATTCTTTTTCTCCACCACTTAAGCTATGCGGATTCAATTCTAATAAATTTTCTATATTGAATAGTTTGGATATTTCATTTAATTTTTCTAATTGATCTTTTTTTGAATAATTTAAGTTTTCAAGCATAAAAGTAATTTCATCACTTACTTTATCAGCTACAAAATAGTTTTCTGGATTTTCAAAAACAAAGCCAATTTCTTTTTGTGAGATATCAGTTTCAATTTTATCACTTGTTATTAATCCTGCTAATAATTTTAATAAGGTTGTTTTACCATTAGATGTTGGTCCTGAAATAAATACAAATTCTCCTTTTTTTATTGTTAAATCTAAGTTATCAAATAACTTTTGATTATTATGTGTAAAATCTAAATTATGAATTTTTATCATTATATACACCTCACATAAATTACTATTTATTATAATATAAATTAGAAAAAAAAACAATAAACATTAGTTTATTGTTATTGAATATTTATATTCGTATGTTTCTTCATTTTTACCAGTTCTTGTTATATTAAGTATAATTTCATTAATATCAGCAAAAGGATTGAATACATTTTCTGAACCATATTTTTTTATATATACAGGTATATATTCATTATCTATTAAATTGGCTTCAGTAATTTCTAATTCTTCTTCTGAACTACTAGTAGTTTCAATTTTTTTATCTTTAGCGTATTTTAAAGCTTTTTTTTCAACATATTCTTCACTACTTATGTATGCTTCATAAGTGTATTTATAGTTGTCACTAACTAATCCTAATTCATCAGTTATAAGTTCACAAGTAATTATTGCGAATGTTTCATGATCTTCATCATCAAAACTACCACCATTTTTTGTGTCTTTTACATCTTCTTCGAAATAACCATTTTCAACTAATTCACTTATTGGCAAATATAAAGCACTTTTCATATTACTACTTTCTGGAGTTGGTATTTCACTTATATGGTCAGCGACCCAGTTTTTAGCAGATCCTTCTATCGCTTGAATTTCTGTATCATATGCTTGTTGTTGATATTCATTAACACTTACCATAATATTTGGTATTACTATTAAGGCGATAATCGATAATATTGTTAATACTGCTATTAATTCAACTAATGTAAAACCCTTTTTCATTTATTTCACTTCCTTTTTCTTTTGAATTTTATAAACCATTTTATTTAAAGTTTTAGTTGGTAAAAATCTTCTAAATATATGTGTTAATTTATTACTAAAACCTGGTACAATAACCATTTTCTTTTTAAACATTTTTTTTATTGTATATCTAACTACATAATCAGCTTCTAATGCTTTCACACCAAATGTCACATTGGCAACATCATTAAATTCAGTGTTAACAGGACCTGGACATAAAGCGCCAATGTAAACATCACTTTTTTTAATTTTAAGTTCTGTATTTATTGCTTCAGTTAATTTTAATACGTATCCTTTACTAGCATAATATGTACTCATCAAAGGACCCGATGGCATAAAGGCAGCAGATGAAGCAACATTTAAAATATAACCTTTATTATTTTTTTCCATTTCTTTTAAATATAATTTAGTTAAAATATGGACAGCTTTTATATTTGTATTAATCATTTCTAATTCACGTTCTAATGAACTACTAGTAAATTCACCAAATAAGCCAAATCCAGCATTATTAATTAAGATATCAATATCATTTACTTGATTAAACAACTGATAAATATTTTCTTCTTTAGATAAATCCATTGTAATTACAGTTGCTTTTTTTAATTCTTTTTGTAATTCTAATAATTTTTCCGTTCTTCTAGCTACTAATACTAATTCATAATCTAGTTTATCAAAATAACGAGCAAATTCTTTACCCATTCCTGACGATGCACCAGTTATTAGTACCTTCATATTATCACCATAATAATTATAGTAAAAATATGAAAAAAAGTAAAGATACTAGTCTTTACTTTATTTTTTCTTGCTTTTACTATTTATAATCGCACCTGCCGCAGCAGCGCCTCCACCAATTGTTAATATTGGTCCCCAATCAATGCTATCACTACCACCGGCACCAGATGAGCCACCTGACGAACATCCACCATGCCAAGAACAGCACCCTTGATGACAGTCCGCACATGATGGACTTATAGTTCCATCATTGCACATTATATTTGCAGAAACAATTTCTACATTTACAAAAAATGATAAAATTTAAAAAATCAAAAAGCCTTTTCTCATTTTACCACTTTCCAACACATGGATTCTGACATCTATTGTTTATCCAACATCCACCATTATTCATACATGTTGCCTTTTGATTACTGATATTATCTTCCTTTGCTTCATTTACTTCTTTATAATATAAATAAAATCCACTCATAATGAGTATACTAATAAGGACACATAATATTAAATTAAGCCACCATGCAACTATTATTGACCTAACAATAGTCCAGTTTACTTTTTCTTCCACAAAAACTCCTTTCTTGATTTTATTATACTCCGAGTTTTTCCATTGTGGAATTATGCGACAATTATTTGTGTAGTAGGTGGTAAAATGAAAGATAATAAAAAAATTGGAAAAATAATTAAATACATTAGAATACAAAATAATATGACACAAGAAGATTTAGCCAATATGATTCATATTGGAAGAACTACTCTTTCTGATTACGAAAGAGAAAAAACCGATATTAATTTTAATACCATTGTTAAAATATGTAATGTATGTCATTATGAGATTGTATTTAAAAATAAAAATGACTTAATCACTATTGATAACATAGATAGAAAACTATAGTTATCTTTTTTTTATGCAAAAAAAAGACACTATTTAGCGTCTCCTTCAACAAATTCAATTACAGCCATTAAAGCATCGTCACCTTTACGTTCATCAAGTTTATATATTCTTGTATAACCACCATTACGGTTAGCATAACGTACGGCTAAATCATCAAATACTTTTTTAGTGGCAACATTATCATTTTGCATAAAAGCTAATGCTTTTCTTCTAGCTACTAGTGAACCATCTTTACCATAAGAAATCATCTTATCAGCAAATTTTCTTACTTCTTTAGCTCTTGCTTCAGTAGTAGTAATTCTTTCATTTTTAATTAATTCTCTAGTTAAGTTAGCTAGCATACTTCTTCTATGCTTATTAGTACGTCCTAATTTTCTATAAGCCATATTAATCCTCCTAACTAATCTTCGTCACGGAATTTAAGTCCCATTTCTTTAATTTTATCAATAACTTCTTTAAGAGATTTTTTACCTAAATTACGTATTTTCATCATTTCTAATTCTGTTTTTTCTGTTAAATCACCTAGTGTATTAACACCAGCTCTTTTTAAACAGTTGTATGCTCTTACTGATAAATCTAAATCGTCAATAGAAGTTTCTAATTTCTTTAATTTTGAATCTTCTTGTTTAGCATTCATAATACCTGTTGTATCAGCTATTTCACTTAAATTAGTAATAATGTTTAGATGTTCAATAAGAATTTTTGAACCTAAAGCCATTGCTTCTTCAGGTCTAATTGAACCATTTGTATAAACATTCATAATAAGTTTATCATAACTAGCATCTTGTCCAACACGAGCTTTTTCAACATCGAAACTTATCTTTTCAATTGGTGAATATAATGCATCAATTGGAATAAAGCCGATTTTTTCTTTTTCAATATAAGATTTATTTTCGTTAGCTGGAACATAACCACGACCATTAGCAATAATAAATTCCATATCTAATTTACCACCTTTTGATAAAGTAGCAATTTCTTGATCAGGATTCATTATTTCAACATCTGGACTTGTTACAATGTCAGCAGCTGTTACAACTCTCTCTTCTGATACAGATAAATGAGCTGTTTGTATTTCTTCAGTATGATTTTTTACAACAATATTTTTTAAGTTTAAGATTATTGTTGTAACATCTTCTACAACGCCATCCATTGTTTGAAATTCATGCATTACGCCATCAATTCTAACTGCAACAATAGCGCTTCCTGGCATACTTGATAACATAACTCTTCTAAGTGAGTTACCTAAAGTAATACCAAATCCTCTTTCTAAAGGTTCTAATTCAAATTTTCCATAATTATTATTTTCAATATAATCAGTTATTTTATAAATTGGTTTTTCAAAATTTAACATTTAACTTTCTCCCCTTTCATTATCCACGTGGACGTTTTGGTGGACGACATCCATTATGTGGTACAGGTGTTACATCAGTTATTGAAGTAATTTCAAGACCAGCTGTTTGTAATGAACGAATAGCTGTTTCACGTCCTGAGCCTAATCCTCTTGAGTAAACTTCTACTTTGCGCATTCCCATATCATAAGCAGCTTTACCAGCAGCTTCAGCTGACATACCAGCTGCGAATGGCGTAGATTTTTTACTTCCTTTAAATCCTAAAGTACCTGCTGAAGCCCAGCTTATAGCATTACCTTCTGAATCACTTATTGTAACAATTGTATTGTTGAAAGTTGATTTGATATATGCTCTACCTTCAGGTACATTCTTTTTAACTTTACGTTTTCTTGGTTTATAAGCCATATACTTAACCTCCTTTTAATTTTAAGAATTATTTTTTCTTATTAGCAACAGTTTTACCTTTACCTTTACGTGTTCTTGCATTTCTATTAGTTCTTTGACCTCTTACAGGTAAACCTCTTTTATGCATTCTTCCTTGGTAACTATTGATTTCCATTTTTGTTTTAATGTTCATATTAACTTCACGTCTTAGATCACCTTCGATCATGTATTTTTCAACTTGTTCACGAATACGATCTAATTCATCATTATCTAAGCTACCAGCTCTTTTGTTAACATCAACTTTAGCATCACTTAATATTTTGTTTGATAAACTTCTACCAATTCCATAAATATAAGTTAAAGCTATTTCAATTCTTTTATTATTTGGTATATCTACACCTTTAATACGTGCCATATAAACACCTCCTATTAACCTTGTCTTTGTTTGTGTTTAGGATTTTCACAAATAACCCTAACTGTTCCATTACGTTTAATTATTCTACATTTGTCACACATTTTTTTGACTGATGCTCTTACTTTCATAAAATCCCTCCTATTTTAAAGGTTACGCTCACATTTAATAATAATTGTATTACCTAGTAAAACAAGAACAAAATTCTTCTTTTACTAGAAACGTGAGCTTATACAATTACATTTTTCTCCAAGTAATACGACCTTTTGTTAAGTCATACTCAGATAATTCAATTGTTACTGTATCACCTGCTAAAATACGAATATAATTCATTCTTAATTTACCAGATACATGGGCAATAACAATATGTTTATTTGGAAGTTCTACTCTAAATTGTCCTCCAGGTAAAACTTCTAAAACTTTACCTTCAACTTCAATAGCGTTTGTTGGTTTTTTTTCTTTTTCAACAACAACTTTTTTATTAACATTCTTTTTTGGCATTATATCACCTCTTTGTTAAAATTTCATAGCCGTTCTTTGTAACTAATATAGTATGTTCAAAGTGGGCGGAAGGTAAATCATCGGCTGTTACTATAGTCCAATCATCGTCTAACTGATATATATCAGCTGTTCCTAAATTTAACATTGGTTCTACAGCAATAGTCATTCCTTCTTTTAAAATAGGTCCTGTTCCTTGTTTTCCATAATTTGGTACATCTGGATCCTCATGAACCTCATTACCAACTCCATGTCCAACTAATTCTTTAACAACACCTAAATTATATTTATCAGCAACTTTGGATACTTCGTAACCGATATCACCAACATGAGTACCATCCTTAATTACTGCTAACCCAGCAAATAAAGATTCTTCGGTTTCTTTTAATAAGTCTTGCTTTTCCTTAGAAATTTTACCAACTGGGTAAGTCCAAGCTGAGTCACCGTGGTATCCCTTATAACAAGCTCCTATATCTAAAGTTACTATATCGCCTTCTTTTAATTTTCTACTAGATGGAATTCCATGGACAACTTCTTCATTAATTGAAATACAAATTGTTCCCGGAAAACCATATAGATTTTTAAAAGAAGGGGTAGCTCCTGATTTAATAATATAATCATTTGCTAATTTATCTAATTCTTTTGTAGTAATACCTGGTTTTATAAATTTTTCTAAATAATGATGAGTATCACCAACAATTGAACCAGCTTTTCTCATTAATTCTATTTCACGTTCTGATTTAATTGTAATCATTTATAATCCCTTCTATCTCTTCAAAGATTTCTTGTTTATCCTTTGAACTATCTACTTCATATAATTTATCTTGATAATAATCTAATAATGGTTCTGTTTCCTTTATATATGTATCAAAGCGTTTATTAAATGTTTCAATATTATCATCATTACGACGAGTTAATTCCACATTACAAGTATCACAAATACCTACTTGTTTAGGCATAAGTTCATCAATTTGATCATTGTAAACATGACCACAATTTGGACAACTTAAACGGCCTAAAATTCTTTTTGTAGCTAAATCTTTTGGAACTTTAAGATAAATTACATAATCTACTTTTTTATTTAAAGTTTTTAGTAATTCATCAAACATTTTAGCTTGTTTTACATTTCTTGGAAAACCATCAAAGATATAATCGCCATCTTTTAGATTATTTTTAATAAGTTCTAAAATAAATTCATCACTTACTAATTTACCTTGATTCATTATATCCTTTAGTTGTTCACTTAATGGACTATCATTATTGATTGTTTCTCTAATTAAATCTCCAGTTGAAATATGTTTCATGTTATATTTATTACATAACATTTCTGATTGAGTTCCCTTACCAGCAGCTGGTGGGGCAATAAATATTATATTCATTATTTTCTACCTCTAGCAAACTTACGAGCTTTCAATTCACTATCAATAGCCTTATAAGTTTCTAATGCAACTCCAACAACGATAATTAATCCTGTTCCACCAATACGCATACTTGATGGTAAATCTGTTACCAAACTGAATATTATTGGTAAAGCTGCGATAAACGCTAATGCGGCAGCACCAACAGTTGTAATTCGCTTTAGAATTGTGGATACATAATTAACTGTTTCTTCTCCTGGTCTAATACCTGGAATAAATCCACCATTTTTATTTACGTTTTCCGCCATTTCTTTTGGTTTAATTATATAAAATGCGTAAAAATATGAAAACAAGAATATTGAAACAATATAAATAATAAATCCTGTAATTGTTGAAGTTGTTAAATATTTATTAACAAATAATTGAAATCCTTCATTTTTTATAAATGTTGCGAATATGCTTGGTATAGACATAAGTGCGGATGCAAATATGACAGGCATAACTCCTGAAGAATTTAATTTAAATGGAACATAGCTTTGTTTAGAACCACTAACTGTTTTATTAGTATATTGAATTGGAATTCTTCTTTCTGCTGATTCAACATATACAACACCAACAATAATTGCGATATATAGTAAAGTAAATAAAATGAATTTAGTTACACCTAAAGCAATTGCTTGTGTAGTTGATCCAACAACGAATGTATCCCAAGCTGTTATAAACATATTTGGTAAGTTAGCAATTATACCAGCCATAATGATTAACGAAATACCATTACCAACACCTTTTTGTGTTATTTGGTCACCAATCCATAATAGTAGTGATGTACCAGCAGTTAAAATTAAAGCAAATTGAATATAGTCGGATGGTGTTCCATTATTTACAAATGCGAACGAGAACATATAACCTTGAATAAAGGCAAATGCGATACCAACATATCTTGTAATTTTATTTAATTTATTTCTACCAGTTCCACCTTGATTAGCTAAATCAGTTAAATAAGGTATTAACTCAGTTGCTTGTAATAATTGCATTACGATTGAAGCTGTAATGTATGGTGTTACACCTAAAGCAAAGATTGAAAATTGCTCTAATGCTCCTCCACCCATTAAATTCATAAGTTCTAAAAATCCTAAACTATTTGTTCCTAAACTATTT
>CAJOJO010000019.1 GCA_905235045.1 uncultured Bacilli bacterium | reverse complement strand
CTAGTTTCACCATCATAATGTAAACGATGTGGTCTACGATATTTAGTTCTTTTTGGTATTAGTGCCATTTACATTACCTCCTTTTTGCTTTGAGGCAAGAATTTCTCCTTTGTAAATCCATACTTTAACACCGATTTTACCATAAGTAGTATCAGCTTCTTTGTGAGCATAATCGATATTAGCTCTTAAAGTATGAAGCGGAGTATTACCTTCTGTATATCCTTCGGTTCTAGCCATATCAGCTCCACCTAAACGTCCGGATACAGAAGTTTTAATTCCTTTTGCTCCTGCTTTCATCGCATTTCTAATAGCTTTCTTTTGAGCTACTCTAAATGAAACACGATTTTCAATTTGTTTTGCGATATTTTCTGCTACTAAGTTAGCATCAATATCTGGATTCTTAACTTCCATAATTGAAATATTAACATTTTCATCAACTAATTTTGATAATTCTTTTTTAAGTTTATCAATTTCGTCACCACCATGGCCAATTATAACTCCAGGCTTAGCTGTATTTATAATTACTTCTGTTTTAGTGGCATTTCTTTCGATAAGAACACTTGAAACTGCTGCATCTTTTAATTTAGTTGCTAAGAATCTACGTATTTTAACATCATTATTTAAGTATTTTGCGAAATCTTTATTACCAGCATACCATTTTGATTGCCAATCTTTATTGATTCCAATACGAAGTCCGACTGGACTAACTTTTTGACCCATACAGTTTACCTCCTATCTTTCATCACTAACTACTATTGTTATGTGACTAGTTCTCTTTCTAATTGGATCTACGTGACCACGTGAACCAAATTTCATTCTTTTCATTGTTTGTCCTTCATTAACATAAGCTTCTTTAACATATAATTTAGATTTATCTAAACCTAAGTTATTTGTTGCATTAGCTACTGCTGAAGTAAGTACTTTTTTGCTCATACGAGCAGCGTCTTTATTTAAGTTAGATAATATGTTATCTGCTTCTTCAACACTTTTGTTACGTATTAAATCTATAACTAAACGGGCTTTACGAGGTGCAATTCTAAGTCCTTTTGCAATCGCTTTTGCTTCCATTTTAGTCCTCCTTCCTGATTTGTTAATTATTTTTTATCTTTGTTATCGCCGTGTCCACCAAATTTACGTGTTGGTGAGAATTCTCCTAATTTATGTCCTACCATATCTTCTGTTACATATACAGGAATAAATTCTTTACCATTATGAACAGCAAATGTGTGTCCAATAAATTCAGGATAAATTGTTGAACGGCGAGACCATGTTTTAATAACTTCTTTTTTTCCTGATTCGTTTAAATTTTTAACTTTATTTAATAGATAACCATCAACGAATGGTCCTTTTTTTAAACTTCTAGCCATTTAAATCATCCTTTCACTATTTTGTTTTACGACGACGAACAATTAACTTATCAGAAGCTTTTTTGTTCTTACGTGTTTTATAACCTAAAGCTGGTTTACCCCAAGGTGTAACAGGGCCTTTACGTCCAATTGGCGCACGACCTTCACCACCACCATGAGGGTGATCATTAGGGTTCATAACTGAACCACGAACTGTTGGTTTAATACCCATATGTCTTTTACGACCAGCTTTACCAATATTTACTAATTCATAATCAGCATTACCTACTTCACCAATAGTAGCTCTACAAGTACTTAATACTTTACGAACTTCACCACTAGTTAAACGTAGTAATGTATATTTTCCTTCATGTCCTAATATTTGAACACTTGAACCAGCTGAACGAGCCATTTGGCCACCTTTACCAGCTGTTAATTCAACATTATGTACCATAGTACCTTCAGGAATATTTTCTAAAGGTAGTGAATTACCAATTTTAATATCGGCATTTACACCACTTTCAATTTTATTTCCTACTTTTAAACCATTTGGAGCTAGAATATATCTTTTTTCTCCATCAGCATAAGTAATTAAAGCAATGTTAGCAGATCTGTTTGGATCGTATTCAATTGAAGTAACAGTTCCTACAATACCATCTTTATTTCTTTTAAAATCAATAACACGATATTTTCTTTTTGCACCGCCACCGCGATGTCTTACTGTTATTTTACCTTGATTATTACGTCCACCATTTTTCTTTAAAGTAACAACTAATGATTTTTCTGGTGTACTTTTAGTAATATCTTCGTTTACTAATTTAGTCATACCACGCGTACCATTAGTCATTGGTTTATAACTTTTGATAGCCATACAATTTTCCTCCTAACAATTAGTTAAGTTCAATAGAACTTCCTTCTTTTAATTTAACTATTGCTTTTTTTACTTTATTTGTTTTACCAACATAACGTCCAACTCTTCTTTTTTTAGGTTTTACGTTAATTGTATTAACACTTTCAACTTTAACATTGAAAATACTTTCAACTGCTTGTTTAATTTGTGTTTTATTAGCATTAACATCAACACTAAAGGTGATAATGTTTTTACTTGCTAAATCGGAAGATTTTTCCGTTATGATTGGTGCTTTTATGATATCTCTATAATTATTCATTAACCAAGCACCTCCTCAAGTTTTTTTACAGCTGCTTCAGTAATAATCATATTATCAGCAGCAATAATATCTAATGTGTTAATTTCATTTACTTCTAATAATGTAACGTTATTTAAATTACGTGTAGCTAAAACAACGTTTTCATCTAGTTCATCAACAACGATTAAAACATTTTTGTTTACTTTTAAATTAGAAAGAATTGATTTTGCATCTTTTGTTTTATTTGATTCTAATTTAAATGTATCAACAACGATTAACTCTTTATCAATAACTTTATAAGCTAAAGCAGATTTTAAAGCTAATCTTCTTTCTTTACGATTCATTTTTTTATCGTAACTTCTCATGTGTGGTCCAAATACAATACCACCATGATACCATTGAGCAGCACGAATACTACCTTGACGAGCACGACCAGTACCTTTTTGTCTCCAAGGTTTTCTTCCACCACCACTTACTTCACTACGTGTTTTTGTTTCATGAGTACCTTGTCTCATAGCATTTCTTGCTAATGTAATTGCATCATATAATACAGCATCATTTGGAACAATTCCCCAAACTTCTGCATTTAATGTTAAGTCCTTAACTTTTTCACCTTTAATATTTAATACAGATATTTTTGTCATCTATATTACCTCCTAGTTTTCTTCAGCTGGTGCTTCAGTAGCTTCTTCAGCAGTTTCTTCTGCTTTTTCTTCAACTGGAGCAGCTTCTTCTACAACTTCTTCAGTAGTTTCTTCTACAACTGTTTCTTCAACAGGTGTTTCTTCTACTGTTTCTACAGTTTCTTCAACTACTTCTTGAACATCATAGTTAACTAATTCTTCCATTTGATTAATTTTTCCTGGATTTTTTACAGCTGATTTAATAATTATTAAAGAATTTTTTGGACCTGGAACATTTCCTTTAATTAAGATGCAATTGTTTTCTAAATCAACTTTAACAATTTCTAAGTTTTGAATTGTTACTGTTAATGTACCCATATGTCCTGGTAATTTTTTACCTTTAAATACACGCATTGGTCTCATTGTTCCCATTGATCCTGGTCTTCTATGATAATGAGAACCATGTCCCATAGGACCTCTTGATTGTCCATGACGTTTAATAACACCTTGGAAACCATGTCCTTTAGTAGTACCTGTTACGTCTACTACTTCTCCCGCTGTAAAGATATCAGCTTTCACTTCTTGTCCTACAGCATACTCACTAACATCTACTCCTCTAATTTCTTTGAAGAAGCGCTTAGGTGTAGTGTTTGCTTTGTTGGTAATTCCAACACTTGCTTTTGTCGCTAACTTTTCCCTTTTGGTTTCAAAACCTAGTTGAATTGCATTGTAACCATCTGTTTCAACTGTTTTAACTTGTGTTACTACGTTTGGTTCAACAGATACAACAGTTACAGGAATTAATTTACCAGATTCTGTAAATACCTCAGTCATTCCAATTTTACGACCTAAGATTCCTTTTTTCATATTTTCCTCCTATAATTTTATTTGAATGTCAACACCGCTTGGAATTTCTAGATGTGTTAATGCATCTACTGTCTCCTTACTTGGATTGTTGACAACAATAAGTCTTTTGTGTGTTCTTTTTTCGAATTGTTCTCTTGAATCTTTATATTTGTGAACAGCTCTTAAAATAGTAATCTTTTCGATTTCTGTTGGTAATGGAATTGGTCCACTAACCTCGCCACCAGTTCTTTTAACTGTGTCAACTATTTTAGCACAAGCTTGATCCAAACTTTTGTGTTCAAATGCTTTTAACTTAATACTAACTTTTGCTTTTGACATATTGTTATCCTCCCTTCGCCTATATCTAGTATAGACTTGCTCCGTGCAAAAACCCGACTTTATCATTAAATCGTCTAACAACTTAACCTGGTGTGTCGGCAACCTTGCACATCATAGCACGCCACACATATTCAATTATACACGATAATTATATGAAAATCAATGATTTTTTTTACTTTTTTTACTAAAAAATGTAAATAAAAAGAATAGTTATTTCACTACTCTTTTAGCATGCAACTACATCACTCTCATTTTTTAAAGATAGTTCTCCAAATATATTATGTATTTTTATTTATCATAATGTCAATTAAAT
The DNA here is from genome assembly GCA_905235045.1 of uncultured Bacilli bacterium. Classification (GTDB taxonomy): domain Bacteria; phylum Bacillota_I; class Bacilli_A; order RF39; family UBA660; genus CAJOJO01. The sequence continues at coordinate 11,107 of CAJOJO010000019.1, read as the reverse complement.
GAATAAAACACATATCCACTATTGGTGTCATATGGATCAATACTTTGTTCATTCCAAATTGTCCAAGTATTAGTATATATTACACTACCAGCATAAGTAGGATTTGGGTTATAAACAACTACATCATTATCATCTTTAAATATCACAATAGCGTGAGTATAACCCGGTTTCACAAAATGCCCACCACCAACTAAACCAATAACTAATTTACCATTATTTAATTCTTGATTTAATTCATCCAACGAGCTTATTCCATGATAATTAATACCATAATAATTAGCTGCATATATAATTCCTAAACCACTCATACCTAAATTATACTTATTAAATTCATTTGTATAATAATATAAGTATGAAGCTATATCAATAGGGGAAATATAATTATTTAATAATGATGAAAAAATCATTGCTAAAGAAGTCGGTCCACAACCAGATGTGCCCATTGTTTCATTACCATATTTTTGGTCAATATAATAATAACTTTTTTGACTATAGTAATTAGGTAAATATCTAACATATTTAAATACTCCATTATTATCAAAATAGTAGTTATTACCATCTATTTTTATTTTCCCTTTGGCCATTATTCCCATATCAGTAAAATAATATTGTTTATTATCAATTATTTGCCAGCCGGTTTGCATTAAACCGATATCATTAAAAAAGTAAGTATTATTGTCAATATTAATAAATCCTACTTGGATTATTCCTTCGTCATTCGTATAATAAATTCCATCATTTGTTTCAACAAAACCATATCTTAATTTTCTGGTATTAAAGTCTAATAAATATTGTTTGTTATTAATATTCACTATTCCTTTTTGCATAGTTCCAGTTTCATCAAAATAATATGTTTCATTATCAATTTTAATAAAGCCGGTTTGCATTACACCACTATTGTCAACATAATATATTTGACCATTAGCTGATACCGCAAATTGTAATTTGTTATTTTTTAAATTATTAAATAAATATTTATTATCGTCTTTAATAATTGGTCCTATTTCAACACTGCCATTTTCATTCAAATAATAAGCATAATTATTAATAATTGTAAATTTCTTATAGTTTACTTTTTTTATAGAAGGTACAGTAATATGATAGAATAAAATAATATTGAAACAAAGTAAAATTGAAAAATTTTTAAATACGTACTTCACATAATCACCTTTTTTCCATATACTATATCATTTTTTTAGATATTTAGCAAACAAAAAAACTTACTTAAGTAAGTTTTATTTAACAAATGGTAATAAAGCCATAAATCTTGCTTTTTTAACTTCGTTTGCGATATGTCTTTGGTGTTCAGCGCAAGCACCAGTAATTCTTCTAGGTAAGATTTTACCTCTATCAGCGCTTACATATTTTTTCATTACTTCTACATCTTTATAATCAACTGTTTTACCAGCACACATTTGACATACTTTTTTCTTTTTTCTATAAAATTCAGCCATTATTTTTCCTCCTTTAATCTAAGAAGTTATCATCAATTGAAACGCTATCACCAAAATCAGCAAATGGATCATCTTCAACGTTTATTTCTGTTGGTGCATCTTCATATGTAGGTTCTTGATAATCATATGGCGTTTCGTTATTTGCATTATTTCTTGCATTTTTGCTTTCAATAAAATGGAAGGTATCTAATACAACGTCAGTTGTATATCTTTTAGATCCATCTTGAGCATCATAACTTCCTGTTTGAATACGACCTTCAACAGCGATTTGATTTCCCTTATCAAAGTAATTACAAATTACTTCAGCTTGTTTACGCCAAGCAACAATATTAATGAAATCAGCATCTCTATTTCCGTCTTGATTATTAAATTGTCTATTTACCGCAATAGTAAATCTTGTATATGGAACATTACTTCCTGTATATTTTAATTCAGGTTTAGCAGTGAATCTTCCAATTAACATTACTCTGTTCATATTCTACCTCACTATTTTTCTATTTTTGTAATTAAGTGACGAATTATATCACTACTAATTAAAGCTAAACGATCAAATTCTTTAATAGCTTTATCGTCTTTTGCTTCAACTTCGAATACAAAGTAATATCCGCTTTTAAATTTTTTAATTTCGTAAGCTAATTCTCTTTGTCCTAAAGCTTTGTTTTCTGTTACTTTACCACCATTATCTTTGATTACTTTTACAAAGTTATCACTAACTTTTTTAATTTCGTCTTCTGATAAGGTTGGTCTAACGATAAACATAATTTCATAGTTTTTCATTATTACACCTCCTTTTGGTCAACTGGCTTCTAAAGAAGCAAGGAGTAACTCAATACTCGTATTAGATTATAACAAAAAAATAAAAATGTGTAAAGACATTTTTATTATATTTATTATACTTATTTTTTATTACTTTCTAATTCTTTATTACGAAAGTAAACTGGAATACAAGCTATAGCAAAAACAACAATTCCTAGTAATTCTAAGATAAGCATTGGATATTTTATATTTTGTAAAAATGGATATAAATCTAACATATGCTTTGGTAATTCTGTTGTCATTATATAAGTTGTACCAAAGATATCATTAAAAATAGCCATACTAACGAAAATAATATTACCTACTAATAATGCATTTAATAAATCACGTTTTTCAATTTTTACTTTATCCATATAATAAGTTATAAAACTAAATATAAATAATCCATGATGACTTATTATATAGTGATACCATAAATAATTATCAAAACAACTAGTATTATCTGGCCATATAATAGCTGGTAATGGTCCAACAAAGACTAAGAAATAAACCCATTTATATAACTCTTTTAAATCAAAGATAGCTGCGATTGCATATAAATTGCCAGTTATAAAACATAAGTGTAATGGTAAATGCATTCTAAAATCCCATACTCCATAATATATATATGATCCATATAAAATACACATATTAGTTATTAGGATAATAGAAAATATTACTTTTAATCTTTTTTTATTTTTTATATTTGGTAAATCATTTCTTTTTTTATAAATAATAAATAAAATAATAGCTAGTAATACTAATAAACATATATGGGTTAAGTCAAATTTATGAAAAGGAATCCCTATTTCTTCATTAACAAAAAACTCACGCATTGTAACACCCTATACATTAAAGCGAAAATGGCAAATATCACCATCTTGCATAATGTATTCCTTTCCTTCAATTCTTAATTTTCCTGCTTCTCTTACCTTTAATTCAGTTCCATATTTTTCTAAGTCTTCATAGCTCATTACTTCAGCTCTAATAAATCCTTTTTCAAAATCAGAGTGAATTATTCCAGCACAAGCAGGTGCCTTCATTCCTTTTTTAAATGTCCAAGCGCGGCATTCATCTGTACCAGCAGTAAAATAAGTTGCTAATCCAAGTAAATTATAAGTTGCTTTTATTAATTTATTTAATCCTGCTTCTTTTACTCCTAAATCATGTAATAATTCATCTCGTTCAGTATCATCTAAATCACATAATTCTGATTCTATTTTAGCGGAAACAGTTATTACTTCACTACCTTCTGATGCAGCGTATGCTCTTACTTTTTCAACATATTGATTTGTATCATTTATTAAATCATCTTCAGAAATATTAGCCATATAAATAATTGGCTTTAGAGTTAATAAACTAAAAGATTTGATTAAAAATAATTCATCTTTTGTAAATTCTACTTTTCTTAGAGGAATATTTTTTTCTAGATTGCTTTTAATTTTAGTTAATAATTCTGCTTCTATTTTAGTTTCCTTATCTTTTGACATGGCAGCTTTTTTACCAATTCTATTTAATCTATTATTAATTACCTCTAAATCTGCTAACATAAGTTCAACATTGATTATTTCAATGTCTCTTATTGGATCAACATCACCTTCAACATGGATGATATCACCGCTATCAAAACATCTTACTACTTCAACTATCGCATCTACTTCACGGATATGTTGCAAAAACTTATTTCCTAGTCCTTCACCGTTACTAGCGCCTTTAACTAATCCAGCAATATCAGTATATTCAATAGTTGTTGGAACTAAACTTTTAGGTTTATATAAATCATTTAAAAAGTCTAATCGCTTATCCGGAACTACTACTACTCCTACATTAGGATCAATAGTTGCGAAAGGATAATTAGCTGCTAAAATATGTTGTTTTGTGATTGCATTAAATAAAGTACTCTTACCTACATTTGGTAAGCCGACTATGCCAGCTGTTAAACTCATATCATTCACCTCTATTATATTTATTATATACTATTTTTTACCATAACGTCTATTAAATTTTTCAATTTGGCTTTCTCTTTTAATAATTTTTTCTTTTGGTTTTGCTTCCATCTTTTCAACAAGTAACTGATTAGTTGGATACATAGTAATTATATCATTTGAGTAAAGTGGGGTTACAACTAATAAATAGTCTAATGGCTCACCATCAAATATACCAATATTTTTATAATATATTTTATGCTTTTTAAAAATATTTAAAGCAATTATATTATCTTTTGATAATTGTGGTTTTATTTCATCCATTAATTTATTTAAATCAACATTAGATAAAAATGCCCCTTCATCAGTTGAAGCATTAGTAAATCCATGCCCACTGTCTATATGAGTAATTGCCATTTTTTTATTATAATTAATAATTTGTTTTTCTCGATATAGCAAATTTCTACTTTCTGGCATATCAATATCAATAAATTTGCTTAACATTAGTTTTAAATCATAAATATCTATTTTGTTTATATTATCTAAATTTTCTGATGCTTTTAATAGTTTATATGCTTCTTCATAATTACCACGATATATTTCAATTGAAATAACATTAAATATGCAAGCAATGTTATAAAAATCCGAATTATGGCTTTGGTTTTTAAATAATTCATAACCTTTATCAATTTCACCAATTCCGACATAACATATCGCAATTCCAAGTTTAATACGAGCAATTTCAGCAGGTTTTAAACCTTCTACGTGATTATTAAGTAAATCATCATATATTTTTAAAGCTTTAACATATTGATTAGTTTTTTCATAATACTCAGCGCGCAATATTTCATAACTACAATATTCTTTTCTATCTTCATCAGAAATATGAATCCTTGTTAGGAATTTTTTGCCTTCTTCATATTTCTTTTGGGAAAAAAGAATACGGCATTTTTCAGATAAACCCAAAATAAAGTTAGGATAACATTTTACCAAATCATTAATTTTTTCAACATAATTATTTTTATTTCCAAAATATGATTCTATTTTAGCATCATAAAATTTTACATAACAAATTAGTTTTGGATCATTATTAGTGGATATTTTTTTTAAATACTCACTTGCTTTTTCATATTGAGTTAAATATATATAATTACGGGCAACATGTAGTTTTGCTTCTTCACTAAATTTACTTCCTGAAAAAATAGCTTTTTTAAAATAATAAATGGCTTTTTCATTATCAAATAAATTTTCATATATAGTACCTAAAGCAAAATAAGAATATTCCTTATTTTTATGGTTAGTATTATCTATTTCATTGTAAAATTTAATTGCTTTTTGATAATCTTTAGTTTCTTCATATATTTTTCCTAATTCAAATAATACATAGCCAATATTTTTAGGATTTGTGTTAGCTAAATTATTTAATATTTCTATTGCTTTTTCATAATTAGATAGATAACGATAATATCTTGCATTTTCAAGTTCAATATAACAATCTACACCATAAGTATCAATATATTCTTCAATTAATTTCTTACCTAACTGATACTTTTTATATTTAAGATTTTCCCTGATTTCCTTTATTTTTGCTTTTTGCATTGTACTATCTATCATACTATCACCTTTTTAATATTTTATATCTTAACAATTTATTTTACTTTCGTCAAGAAAAAAGAACATATTATAATGTTGAATATGTTCCTATACCAATTGATAAACCAATTAAATACCATAATAAAATAACGGTAATTAAAATTATTTGTAATAATAAAACAATTGGCAAAATCATTTTTAATGTTCCAAAAACACTTACTTGATTTTTTTCACTAATACGATATTTTTCTAAGAAAGCTAAAGTAATTATATAGTATATAAATAATGGTGTTAAAGCTTTACCAACTCCATCAGCTACTTTAAAAATAAATTGCGTCATATTTGGTGTGATATTAGAACGCATAAATAATGGTACAACTACTGGAGAAGCAATTTCCCATTTTATAAGTGTTGAAGGAATTAACAGACTCATTAATACAATAATAATAAATAATGTAATGATAAGTGGTGCCCCTGAAAATTCCAAGGTTCCCATAAAGTCTACTAACTTAGTTCCTAAAACAGGCCCTATATTTGTCCATTCAGTAATCGCTATTAACTGAGCAGCAAAGAATAAAAGTACAAACATAAATTCTAGGTTTTCAAATGTTTTAGACATACCTAAACTAAATTCATGGCTACTTTTAATATTACCTGATATTTTACCATATACCATTCCACACATTATCATAATAAATGTTATTATAACAACCATACCATTACCAAAAGCTGAATTTGCTCCTAATAATTGTTCTATATAACGATTAGCATCCTTATCAAGTAATACTCCTGCTCCAGGAGCTTTGATTGGTAATACCAGATAAATAACTAAAATTATTAATAATAAAAGAACAATTTCACTGACTCTTTTTGCTTTTTTAGAAATTACTAATTCTTCTTCTTCGTAAGAATATCTTTTTGGTAATTTATGAACTAAGAATTTATTAATTAGTATTGTTCCAAATATACATATAATAATGCTTGTAAAAATACTTATATAAAGATTGGATAGTAAACTATACGCAAAATTTGAATCAACACTTACTTGTGCGGCATTCTCAGTCATTAAACCTAATAAATAATCGTTATAGTTAAACATAAATCCAGTTCCATAACCAACCGTAATACCAATGAATACGGTAATAATTCCTAATACTGGATTTTTACCTAAATATTTAAACATAACCCCAATTAAAGGTATTAAGAAAATATAACTATAATCACCAATTATGGTTGATAAAACCCCTAGTAATAGAGTTATAAATATAATAATACTTAGTTTTACTCTTTTTAAAGGTGAAAAAACAGCTGATAAAAGACCACTTTTTTCGCATATACTAATACCTAATAACGAAATAATTATTAAAACTAAGGGTTCTAAAGCACTAAAATTATGTACTGCATTACCAACAATAAATTTTAAGCCATCTAAACTTATTAAATTTTTTATTGTTAATAAACTTGTTTCTAATGTACCATTTGTAGCAATTGTTTTATATCCTTCGACACCTAATAAAGGTAATACAAAGCTTAAAACAGCAACAAAAGCAGTTAACAACATTAGTACTAAGACGGGACCATATTTTTTATCTTTCTTCTTCATTTTTATCAACTACTTTCTTCAGTTTCTTATTAAATTCTATTCGCGGTAACATAATACTACGACCGCAATTTAAACATTTTATTTTAATATCTGCTCCCATACGAATAATTTCCCATTTATTTGTTCCACATGGGTGTTGTTTACGCATTATAACAATGCTCCCTAGTTTATAATCCATTATGCACCACCAATTGATTATAAGGAATAACAATATTATTTTTATCTAATTCTTGTTTTATTTTTTTTCGTAATATTCTAGCAACATCATAATGCTTCATCGGTTTAGTTTCAGCAATTATTTTAAATATAACCGCACTAGATCCTAAATCTTCAATACCTAGTAATTTTATTTCATCAGTTAATTCTGGTATTTCTTTTGATAGTCTTTTAAATAAGTTATTTAATATTTTTTCAACCTTGGAAATATCTTCATCATAACTAATTGATAAATTAATAACCACTAGCGAATTAGATATTGTATGATTAATTACTTCGGTAATGTTACGATTAGAAATAAATTTAATATCACCATCATATGATTTTAATTTAGTTGTCTTTATTCCTAAAGATAAAACTTCACCTTTAAAACCATTAATAGTAACTGTATCACCTATTTCATATTGACTTTCGGTTATAATAGCAATACCAGCCAAGAAGTCCTTTAAAATATCTTGTAAAGCTAAACCACCAATTAAACCAACAACTCCTAAACTAGTTATTAAAGCACTAGTATTAATACCATATATATCTAGTATCATAAGTAAGGCAACAATAATCATAAAATATTTAATTAAATTTGTAATTAAGCCGATTAAAGTTTGTTTTCTTTTATCGCCTTTTTTTAATACTTTTTTAATGATATTTTTAAAAATAAAGTAAATAATACTAAAGCCAATAACTATGGAAATTGGTCCAATAACTTCTTTTGTTAATATTTTATCTAACAAACTAATCACCTTTTATATCTAAAATTTCTAAAATACGATTTAAATCAGCTGTATTAACATATGATATTTCTATTTTTTTATCAGTAATTTTAACTCTTGTATCCAATTTGTCACGTAATAGATCTTCAACATATTTAAATTCATTTGTTTTTGGTTCTCTTTTAATCTTATTTGTTTTTTTGATATTATCTTTTTGCGTTAATTCTTCAATACCACGAACATTAATATTTTCAGATATTATTTTATTAGCAATTTTATGCATTTCTTCTTCATCTTCTAGTTTACTAAGTGCGCGTGCATGACCCATTGATATTTTACCATTGTTAACTAGCTTTTGAATATCTTCTGGTAATCTTAATAATCCAATAATATTTGTTATATGGCTTCTACTTTTACCAACTTTTTTCGATAATTCATCTTGGGTTATTCCTAAGTTATCTAGTAAACTTTTATAAGCATAGGCCTCTTCAATAACTGTTAAGTTTTCTCTTTGTAAGTTTTCTAAAAGAGCTATCTCCATCATTTCTTCATCAGAAAAATCACGAATGATAGCTGGTATTTTTGTTAAGCCCGCTTTTTTAGCTGCCCTAACTCGACGTTCACCAGCAATTATTTCATAACCTTTAATACTTTTTTTTACTATTATTGGTTGAAATACACCATGTTCTTTAATTGATTCGGTTAATTCATTTAAAGCATCTTCGTCAAATATTTGACGAGGTTGATATGGATTAACTCTTAGTTCATCTAAATTAATTTCAACAATTTCATCTCTTGGAGTTGTTTCAATAATATTTTTTTCAAAACTATCAAAATCAATATTCTCAGTATTAAATAATTCTTCTAATCCTCTACCTAAGGCTCTTTTTTTAGTTTCCATTTCTCTCGATCACCTCTTTAGCAAGATTTAAATAAGCTTCTGTTCCTCTACTTTGAGCATCATAAGCTAAAATTGGTTTACCATGGCTTGGTGCTTCTGAAAGACGAACTAATCTTGGAATAATTGTATCATATACTCTTTCTTTAAAATAACTTTTTACTTCTTCTACTACTTCTAAACCTAAATTTGTTCTACTATCTAACATAGTAAGTAAAACTCCCTCAATATCTAGAGTTGGATTTAGATTTTTTTGCGCCATTGCGATTGTATTTAGTAATTGCATAATTCCTTCTAGTGCGAAAAATTCACATTGTACTGGAATAATAACTGAATCAGCAGCCGTTAAAGCATTAGTTGTAAGTATACCTAATGAAGGAGGACAATCAATAATTATATAATCAAAAGCACTTTTGATCATCTCTAAATGTTTTTTTAATTGACTACCTCTCATAAAACTAGAATTTTTATTTTGCATTTCCATTAATTCAAAATCAATACCAGCTAAATTAATTGTAGCTGGAATAACATATAAGTTTTTAAAATTAGTTTTAATTATTACTTCTTCTAAATCAGCTTCATCTTTTAATAATTCATACATACTTTTTGAATAATCAGCTTTGTTAATACCAACACCAGTTGTTGAATTACCTTGTGGGTCTAAATCAACTAATAATACTTTTTTATTTAAAGTGCCTAAAGAAGCTGCTAAATTAATACTTGATGTTGTCTTACCAACACCACCTTTTTGGTTTACTAAGGCAATTATTTTTCCCATTTTTAGTCACCTGTTTCTTTATATACTACACTTAATATTTTACCATATTTTTTACTAAAATAATAGTTTTCAAATAAAAAGACTTAAAATAATTTTAAGTCCTTTTTTAATCTATAAATAATTCATAAATAAATTCAGCTTCACCTAATTTATACTCACAATCAAATTCATATTCATCTTTAGATTTTTCTGTTTTACTATAAGATAAACATAATGGATTACTATTAAGTGATCTAACAATAAATTTTAAGTTTTTACCTTCATCTACTGGTTTATTTAACTTAACTTGGAAATGAGCCTCATCAGATTCATAAAAATCAATTCCTTGTACTGTGTCAGTAATTTCTTTTTCTTTTTTAGTACTTTTAATAGATTTTAATTCTTCACGATCATTATTAAATGGTGTGATAAAAACCGTTTTAGCACTTTGTTCACCTATTTTTAAATCAACAATTACTAATCTTTGCTCACCAGATTTTAATTTTATATTAACTTTTTTATAATTGTTAGCAATTAATTCATCATTGTAATTAACTGCCCCATATACTAAGTTTTCTATTTTACCAGTCACATTTGATGTATTTTCAAATATTACGTATATTCGTAAAGTTTCACTATCAACTTTTTGAAAATAAGTTAGTGAATCATAAGTTATTTCAACATTTTTCTCTTCAGTTTTTTTACCACAACCAACTACCATTACTAATAATAGTACGATAACAAATAATTTTTTCATATTTTTTCCTCCTAGAAATAACATGTTCCACCACTTTGTGAACCACCACTTGGACAACTATAATGTGAGAATACTGTTTTTGAACAAGTTCTAGAAATTCTTTCACAACAGCAACTTTCCTCTTGACACTCAGTTCGAACTAATGTTTCGATACGCTCTAGATAACCATCAAACCAAGCATTTCTGTAGTCACAAGTACGACATACTTGATGTGATCCACAACTTGTATAACTACAATCATAGTAATCTGTTCTATAAATAGCCGTAGCTGTATAATAATATCCTATTGAATAAGAACTAGTTGTTGAAAAACCATTACCGCATGTTGCTGTACATGTTACATTTGTTCTACGATAAGCTGCTACTGAACTTGGATTACATACGACTGTTTTTCCAGAT
>CAJOJO010000018.1 GCA_905235045.1 uncultured Bacilli bacterium | reverse complement strand
ACTACTTTTTCACCATTATCTAATGTTACTTTTTGTAAATTAGGTTTTTGAGCATGTTTTGTAGCTCTTAATGAGTGAGATCTTCTATTTCCAAATAAAGGTTTTTTTTCAGTTGCTTTTATTGCCATATTATTCCTCCTTTAAACTCATTCCTATGCCTTATAATTTTACTATAAAATAATCAATAAGTCAAATAAATATTTCCAAAAAAACAAAATTATAGTAAAATTAAATAAGGAGGTGCTTTTATGTATATACCATTTAACATTAAAACTGATTATTCATTAATGTATAGTATGATTAAAATTAATGAATTAATTGAATTCGCAAAATCTAATAGCATAAAAGCCCTTACGATAACTGACGATAACTTATTTGGGGCTAGGGAATTTTATAACGAATGTATTAAAAATAATATAAAACCAATTATTGGTATTAATATAAAGCAAAATAATTTGGATATTATATTATATGCTTTAAACTATAAAGGATATCAAGAATTACTAAAAATATCTTCATTATATCGTGAAAATAATGATGTTCAATTAACAAATAGTAATAATTTACTTTGTATTTTACCTTATGAATCAAGAAGCTTATATAAAGAATTAGAGCATACATATAAAGAAATATATGTTTCATATAAGGATGAAGAACAAAAAAATAAAATTCGTTTAACAAATAAATTATATATGAATGAAATACTATATTTAGAAAACCAAGATGAAGAAACCTTTAAATGTTTTCGATCATATAGAAAAGAATATACTAATAAACAATATGATAATGAATTAAAGTTAAATGTTGAAGATAATAGTTATTTATATGATAAATTTAACTTAATAATGGAAAATGAAAAGAACTTACTACCTATTATTGATAATGCTAGTAAAAAATTAAAAGAAGCTTGCAAAAATGGTTTAAAAGATCGTTTTGGTGAAACAGTAAAAGAAAAATATATTGAAAGATTAAAATATGAACTAGACATTATCAATAAAATGGGTTTTGCATCTTATTTCTTAATCGTTAGTGACTATGTTAATTTTGCTAAAAAGAATAATATTATGGTTGGTCCAGGACGTGGTAGTGCGGTTGGATCATTAGTTGCTTATGTTTTAGGTATAACTAATGTTGACCCTTTAAAATATGGTTTACTATTTGAACGTTTTTTAAATACTAAACGTATAACTATGCCAGATATTGATATTGATTTTGATGCTTTAAGAAGAGAAGAAGTAATTAACTATTGTATAAATAAATATGGAATAAAAAAAGTAGCTGGTATTATTACTTTTTCAACATTGAGCTTAAAACAAGCAATAAAAGAAATGGGACCACTTTTAAATATTGATAATACTGATATAAATTATTTAGTTAATATGGTTGAATTAAATGATTTTACTAATTTAAATAAAAACGAAGAATTGCAAAAATTATATGAAATAGCTAAAAAAATAAATGGTATTAAAACAAATATGTCAGTTAATGCATCAGGTATAGTTATTTGTAAGAATGAACTAGATAACTATGTACCAATAGAAAAACATAATAATATGTATATAATCGGTCATACGATGAATTATCTAGAAGACATTGGGTTATTTAAAATGGACTTTTTAGCGCTAAAAAATCTAACTATTATTTCTAATATTGTAAAAGAAGTAGATATTGATATAAATAATATTCCTTTAGAAGATAAGGAAACATTTAAAATATTTAATGATAGTAATACATCAGGTATTTTTCAATTTGAAACAGAAAGTATGAAAGATATCTTAAAAAAATTTAAAATTAAAAGTTTTAAAGATATATATAACTTATCAGGGTTAGCTAGACCTGGAGCTAAAGAAAATATTGATTCTTATATTAAAAGAAGAGATGGTAAAGAAGAAATCGACTATTTTCATCCATCTTTAGAAAATATTCTAAAACCAACATATGGAATAATAATCTATCAAGAACAAATAATGCAGATAGCTAATATACTTGCTGATTACTCATTAGGAGAAGCTGATATCTTAAGAAGAGCAATGAGTAAAAAGAAAAGTGAAGTATTAGTTAGTGAAAAAGAAAAATTTGTTAAACGAGCTATCGAAAAAGGATATGAAAAAAACTTAGCTCTAAAAATATATGATTATATACTTAAATTTGCACAATATGGTTTTAATAAATCCCATTCAGTAGCTTATGCTTACATATCATACCAAATGGCTTATTTAAAAGCTCATTATAAAGAAAATTTTATGATTTATATGTTTAGACAAGTTGAAGGCTCAGCAAGTAGTGTTAAAGAATGGATAAATGAATGTACTCTAAATAATATTAACTTATTAACTCCAACTTTATCTAATGCAAGTCTTAATTATCAAATAGATAATGGTATTATTTTACCAATTACTCTAGTAAATGGGTTAAGTAATAATATAGCTTCAAACATTATTAACAATAAACCATATAATGATATATTTGATTTTTTAACTAAAATTGATATAAAAATAATGAATAAAGAAATATTACTTAATTTAGTTAAAATAGGATTCTTTGATGAATTCTTAAACCGTAAAACACTAATTAATAATTTAGATAGTTTATATAATTATGCCGAAATTTATAATGAATTAGGCGCTACAAATAAACCATCTATTGAAGAATATCCAGAATATAATCAAAAAGAATTATCAAAAATGGAATATGAAGCATTTGGCTTTTATGTTAATCATAATCCAATTAGTGAGTATCGTAAAGAATATAAAATAGAAAAAACTTTATCAACTTTATCTAGTTACTTAAATCGTAAAATAGATATTATTGTATGTATTGATAGTATTAAAGAAATAAAGACCAAAGATAATAAAAAAATGGCTTTTATTAATATAAGTGACTTATATACAACAACTGAATTAGTATTATTTAGTGATCAATATAAAAATATTCCTGATATTAAGATAAATGATGTTGTTTTATTAAATGGTCGAGTATCAATTAGAAATGGTGAATACCAAATTATTGGTGAAAAACTAAAAGTATTAGATTAGAGGTGAAAGAATGAAGAAATTACTTATTTTTCTATTATTCTGTATTCTAGTAGGTGGTGTTTATTATGGATTTGTATTTTATAAAGATAAAGCTGAAAAAGAATTAAAAGAAGAACCAAAAGAAATAACACCAAATATAGATCCAACTAATCCAATAAATACAATTGATAGTTCATATTACTCAATTTGTTTAAATTATATTGATAGTGTTAATTACCAAATAACTTTAAATCAAATAACTAGTAGTGAAATACCTACACTAATAACTGATCCTAACTATACTAGTACTCGTCTTATTCCTGATGAAGTTAATTTAGAAGTAAATGAAAAAGGAATAGTTGATAAAGGAATAGTAACATATGAACATGTTGTATGTAATTATGAAAATGGAAAAGCTAACTTAGAAAAAAGAACTAATTAAGTTCTTTTTTTATTGACAATTATTATAACTGTGATAACATATATTACTAACAAGGAGTGAATAATAATGGATAATTATGCAACACAAATTGATGATAAATTAAATGAATTAAAAAATAATTCTAAAAAATTTTTAAAATTCTTAGATAAGATTACTTCTTTAAATCCGATTATAATAGGTGGCTTTATTAGAAATATAATAAACGATGAACCAGTCAGGGATATTGATATTATTTTAAATAGTAATGATGATAAGCAAATAGAAAAAATAATTAAGATTGATAATTTAAAATATAAAATAAATAGTTTTAAAGGCTATAAAATATTTATTGATAACTATACTATTGATATTTGGTATCTAAAAAATCATAATTTATTTAAAGAAGGTATTTATGAGCCAACTATAAATAACTTGAATGAAACAACATTTATTAATTATGATTCTTTAGTATATGATTTAAATAATAAGCAATTAAATATTAATCATTATTTAGAAAGCATAAATAATAATATGATTAACTTTGTTGGTACTAAAGAGGCAATAGAAAATAATAAGCAAACATTTTTAAGTATTGGTAAAATTTTTTTGATAAGTTATAAAAAAAAGATGGATATATCGGAAGAAATAAAAGAATATATTTTAAGATATTATACCGAATATCCTGATTTTATGAAAAAACTAAAAAATGAATACGTGAGACATTATAATTTAACAATGGATGAAGATTTAGAAGAATTTATTGAAACAAATATAAAGCAATATATGAAAAAAAGAACTAATTAGTTCTTTTTTTATATTCTTCTAAAGTTAAATTTTTTTCATAAATATATTTGGCAATATCTTTTCCTACATAACGATAATGCCAAGGTTCATATTTAAAACCAGTAATATTTTCTTTACCTTTAGGATATCTTAAGATAAAACCATACTTATAGCTATTATTAATCATCCAACTAAATTCTTTAGAATCTTCAAATAAATTATAGTCGTTATTACTTCCCATAACATCAATAGCTAAACCTGTTTGGTGTTCAGAGTGGCCTGGTCGCGCACTACATTTATCAGCATAATCTTCACCTTTTTCTTTAACATAGTAATTATATAAATTTTCTTGATAATAATAATCACGATAAGCAGAAGTAATGATGATTTTGTAACCTAATTTAGCAGCATCATCACTTAGTTTTTTATAATTTTCATAAGCAATTTCCCTTAAATACTTATTTTCTTTACTATATCTTAAATCCATTAAAACTAAATCACTAGGTACGTAATACTTATTTAATCTATTATTCTTATTTACTAAAACATCTAAATCATTAGGATTTTTAATTTCTTTAATATTTTTATAGAAGTGATTAAATAAAGATAAATTTCTTGTATAAAAGAAAAGAATTAAAAAAAATAACGAAAGATAAAAAATAATCTTAAAAAGTTTTTCCATCTCATCACCAATATATTATATGAAAAAAAGAATACTATTTTACAAAGTATGCATAGTATTCTTCATAAGTTATATCATTATCATGAATATATTTGGCTATATCTTTACCTACATAGCGGTAATGCCATGATTCATATTGATAACCAGTAATATATTCTTTACCTTTTGGATATCTTAAAATAAATCCATATTTATAAGCATTATCTTGTAACCATTTATATTCATTAGAATAAGCAAAATTATCAAAATTGGTAGTTTTACTTGTAACATCAAATGCTAAACCAGTTTGGTGTTCAGAGAATCCAGGCCTAGCAGAATAAGTATCAGCTAAGCTAATACCATCACGAGCTGCATAATTATTATATAAACCACTTTGCGTATTATAACTGCGATATGGTGAATTAATATATAAAGTTAAACCTTCGTTACTTGCAGCTTCCCACATCGTTTTATATGCCTCATAAGTAATGCTTTTTATATATTGTCTAACACCATATTTAGCATCAATTAGAACTAAATCATCAGGCATATAATCCTTGTCTAAATAATAGAATTTATTTACTAAAATTAAATTTTCTTTACTTAAATCAGCTGGTTCAGTATCAACATAAAATGTTTTATCTAAATTAGCATTTACTTCTAATACAAGATTATAATTATCTTTATCATAAGTTTCACGATACTTTAAATATCTTTCTAAATTATCGTGAATATAATATTTTTCTTTCATTAAACTAACTATATCATTAGTATAAGTAATATTTTCATCATAATATTTATTACCAATTAAAATAATATCATCTAATTCTAAATTACTATTTAAAAGAGCTAGATAATTTGGCAAATTGGTTTCAGCAAAATCTTTATTTTTAATTATTGCAATAATATTTTTATCATATTTGTATTTTAAAATAATATCAGGATTTTTTAAAGTATTAATTACTTTTAAATCACTTTTACTATAACCTAATTCAATATAAGGATTAGGTTTTAAATTATCTTTAATTTTATTAAAATTAAGGCCAATAATAATTCCGGCAATTGCTAAAATACTAATTAAAATAATAATTACTTTTTTCATTTGTCACCTTCTATATAGTATGCATAATACTCATCAAAGGTAATACCTTTTTCTTTGATTGATTTAGCAGCATCTTTACCAACATAACGATAATGCCATGACTCATAATCATAACCAGTAAGGTATTCTTTACCTTTTGGATATCTTAAAATAAATCCATATTCGTGAGCATGTTTTTGTAACCACTTAAATTCATCCGTTTCTTCAAAGTCATTCATAACAGAATTATAAGTAACTATATCTAAAGCATATCCTGATTGATGTTCAGAATATCCAGCTCTCGCACTAACACTATCAGCATACTCATCACCATAAGCATTAGAATATTGATTCCATAATTTATCTTGGGTTTCATAATCACGATATGATGATGTAATAATAAGTGTTAAATCTTCTTTTTTAGCTGCATAGAACATCTCTTTAAAATTTTTAAAAGCTTCTTCAGTAATACTGTTATTACCATATGCATATTGATTACTTATCGCAATAATATTTTTTGGCGTATATTTTTTATCAATATGATTAAACTTATTAATAAGGATTAAAGTACCTTGTGTTTGATCTGCATCTTTAATAAATTTTTCATCATACCATTCATGATCGGCCCCAACATTAACAATACTAATAACTTTGTCTAAACTATCATCATGATGATTGTTATGATAATCAATATAACGATCCAAATTCTTATACATAAAATAATCTTTTTTAATTAATTTAGGAATTATTTTATAAGCTTTATCTTTGCTTAAAACATCTTCAATATTTTTTTCATCAAGTTTTAAAATTGTATTAACTTCATCTTTTGTATAACCTAGTTTTTCTAATTTGTACTCATTACTATTTATTAGTTTAATGTAATTATTTAAAGAACTTAAGGCAATAATAAGAATAATTAAACCAATAAACACAACATAAACACTTTTTTTAAGTCTTCTTCTTTTTTTCATACCATCACCTATATTAATTATAAACAAAATTTACTAAATTTTCAAGGAGGTAATTATGGAGCTTCTTTTATTATGTATTAAGATTTTTTTTGTTAGAATTATGGATGTTTCAATGGGAACAGTAAGAACTATAGTTACTATAAAAGGAAATAAAATAATTGCTACTTTAATTGGCTTTTTTGAGGCATTAATTTGGTTTATTGTTGTTAAAGAAGCTCTAACAACGGATATTAAAAGTATTTGGATAGCTTTATCATATTCAGCTGGTTTTGCGGTAGGAACATATGTTGGAACAATTCTAAGTGGTCATTTTATTAAAGGAACAATGAGTTTTCAAGTTATTACAAATAAAGATGATAAAATAGTTAATATTCTTAGAAATAAAGGATATGCGGTATCAGTTATAGATGTTAAAGGATATAAAGAAGATAAATATATGCTTTTTATTGAAGTAAATAATAAAAAAAGTTTTGATTTAACAAATATGATTAAAGCATATGATCCAAAAGCCTTTATCGTAATAAATGAATCAAAATATGTTGTTAATGGTTATTTTGGACAAATAAATTAATATAAAAAGGTATGGAAATAATACCTTTTTTTTGATATAATTAATATTGGTGAATCATATGGGATTATTTGACAAATTTAAAAAGATACTAAAAAGTGATAGTATAGAACAAAAAGAAGTCGTTACCTATGAAGAAGGTTTAGAAAAAACTAGAAAAGAATTTACTTCTAAATTAAATCTTTTAAATATGAAACATAATGTTATTGATGAAGCTTATTATGAAGAATTAGAAGATATTTTAATAACTGCTGATATAGGAGTTAATACGGTAATGAACTTTATGGATAAGCTAAGAAGTAGAGTAAAAAGAGAAAACATAACATCAGTTGATGAATTAAAAGAAGTTATCGTTGATGAAATGTTTATTATTTATGTACAAAATGAAATTATTGTTAACAAAATAAATTATAGTAAAGATGGCCCAACAGTTATCTTATTCGTTGGTGTTAATGGTGTTGGTAAAACTACTACAATTGGTAAAATTGCCTGGAAATTAAAAAATGAGGGTAAAAAAGTTTTACTAATAGCTGGTGACACTTTTAGAGCTGGGGCGATTGAACAATTAAATGAATGGGGTAAACGAATTAATGTTGATACTGTATATAAAGAAAATGCTGATCCTGCTAGTGTTATCTATGATGGTTTAACTAAAGCAAAAAATGAACAATATGATGTTGTTTTGGTAGATACAGCAGGTCGTTTACAAAATAAGGTTAACTTAATGAATGAATTAGAAAAAATCAATAAAGTTATTGGTAATTTAATACCAGGAGCTCCGCATGAAACATTACTTGTAATTGATGCAACAACTGGACAAAATGGTATATCCCAAGCTAATAGCTTTAAAGAAATCACTAATATTACAGGTATTGTTTTAACTAAACTTGATGGTACTGCTAAAGGTGGGATTGTTCTAGCAATTAAAGATAATGTTAAAATACCCGTTAAATTTGTTGGTTTAGGTGAAAAACAAGATGACTTAAAAGTCTTTGATATTGAAAAATATATTTATGGCTTATTTAAAGATATGGAGTGATTTAAGTGAAATCAATTTATAAAGATTTAGGCGTATTTATTCAAATTATTCTATTAGTTATCTTAGGTATATTATGTATTTTAACCGTATATATAAAACAATTAGAACCTTTACTAGAATTAGTAATTGGTTTACTTTTAATTGTGACTGGTATTAACAATAAGAGAATATATAAAAGAAAATTTTTTACGGTTATTTATATAGTGTGTGGTATTTCTTTAATTATATTTACTATATGTAGTGTGGTTATTAATGGAATCTAGATTATATTTAACAAGTTTATATGACATATATGGTTCACTTTTAACCGATAAACAACAAAAGTATTTTGAAAATTATTACTTTGATAATTTATCATTATCAGAAATAAGTGAAAATGAAGAAATATCAAGAAATGCCGTTCACAAACATATCAATGATGCTAAAGAAAAATTAGAATATTATGAAAAAGAATTAAGAATATACGAAAAAAATAAAAAAATAATTAAATTTAGTAAAAAATTAGATAAAGAATTACAAAAAGAATTAGAAGAATTAATTTAAGGGTTGGTGAAAAAGATGTTTGGCAAAATAGTGTATATTAGTAATAGTATGGCACGTGTAGAAATAACTGGGGAATTAAATACTAGTTTAATGAATATGCACGTGGTTTTGGAAGATAATGGTAGGCGTATTTTAGCATCTGTAGAAGATGTTAATGATACAACTGTTAATGTTGATTTTTTAGGTGAAATAATTGATAATAAATTTGTATCTGGGGTTATTAGAAAACCTAGTTTAGATTCAAAAACAAGAATCATTACTAAAGAAGAATTAGATTTAGTAATTGGTGGTGATCAAGCAACAACTATGTATTTAGGTAAATCACCTTTATATGATGATATTGATGTTCGTGTTGATATCAATGATTTATTTAGTAATCACTTTGCCGTATTTGGTAATACTGGTAGTGGTAAATCATATGGTGTTGCTAGGATGCTACAAAATGTTTTTAGTAATGTTCAACCATTTAAATCAAACTTTATGATTTTTGATGCATATGGTGAATATCATAATGCATTTAAAGAAATTAATAAAATAAGAGATGATTTTCATTTCAAATATTTTACAACAAACATAAATGATCCAGATGGGGAACTACTTAGAATACCAATATGGTTATTAGGTGTTGATGATTGGGCTTTATTACTTAGAGCTGAATCACATGCTCAAATTCCAATAATTGAACAAATGCTTAAACTAGCTAATATATTTGCTGAATCAAGTGAACAAGCCTTAAATTATAAAAACCATATTATTGCTAAATCATTAATGACAATTCTATATACTAATCAATCAACGCCAAGTAAAAGAAATGATATATATTCTTTACTTGCTAGTTGTTCAACTCCGCAATTTAATACCGAAGCTATTGTTCAAGGTATTGGTTACCAACGTAAATTTCGTGAATGTTTTATTATTGATAAAGAAGGAGAATTTGTTGAAAGTATCTTAGTTACACAATATATTGCTTCTTTCATTCATGAAGAATATGATAAATACGAAGCTAAACAAAATAAGTATTTTACTTTAGATGATTTAGAAAAAGCTTTAAACTTTACGTTAATAAGTGAAGGACTATTACGTAACGAAAAAGCATATAATGAAGCAATCACTTTAAAAGTAAGATTACATGCTTTAGCAATCGGACCAAGCGCAAGATATTTTTCATATCCAGAATATATTGATGTAAATAGTTATATTTCTAGTTTAGTAGCTTGTCCTGATGGAAAAAAAGCCCAAATAATTAACTTTAACCTAGAAGATATTGATGATACTTTAGCAAAAACTATAACGAAAATTTATACAAAAATGCTATTTGATTTTACAAAACGTTTAAAAGTTAGAGCCTCAATTCCTTTTCATATCTTTTTAGAAGAAGCACATAGATATGTACAAAATGATAGTGATACATTCCTTTTAGGATATAATATATTTGATCGAGTTGCTAAAGAAGGACGTAAATATGGTTTAGTATTTAATCTAATAAGTCAAAGACCAGTTGAAATATCTGAAACCGTTATTTCACAATGTACTAACTTTATGATTTTTAAAATGAATCACCCAAGAGACTTAGATTATATTAGAAAAATGCTTCCAAATATAAGTGCGGAAATAGTGGAAATGCAAAAAACATTGCAACCAGGTACTTGTGTGGCCTTTGGTAAAGCATTTAAAATCCCAATTATAATTAAAATGGATTTACCTAATCCAGAACCTTCAAGTAGTAACTGTGATGTATTAGAAAGGTGGAAATAAAAATGGGATTAAATAAAGTATATGCAAAAATGTTTTTATGGTTAGGATTTGGTTTATTAATAACTTTCTTAACCGGTTATATAGTGTCAGCAAACCAAAATATGTTAGAATTTATGTTTGCTGGATCAACTTGGATGATTTGTGCGATAGTAGAAGTTATCTTAGTAATTTTCTTATCGGCAAGGATTATGAAAATGAGTCCAACAACCGCTAATATATGTTTTATTCTTTACTCATTTGTAACTGGATTAACATTCTCATCAATTTTTGTTACTTATGAAATTAGCTCAATTATATATGTATTTGGAATTACATCATTCTTATTTGTTGTGTTTGCTCTAATAGGTAACTTTATTAATATTGATTTAACAAAATTAGGCACTTATTTACTAATGATATTACTTGGTATTGTTATTTGCTTTATTATTAATATATTCATTGGTAGTGAAGCATTTAATATTGGTTTAGTTATTGCCAGCACAGTTATCTTTGTAATATATATTGCTTACGATATTAATCGTGTTAAATACTTGTTAGACAGATTTCCAAGTGAAGATAATCTAGCCATTTTTGGTGCTTTGCAACTATATTTAGATTTTATCAATATCCTTATTGATTTATTAAGATTATTTGGTAAAAGAGAAAATTAACAAAAAAGTAAAAGTTCTTATGGACTTTTATTTTTTTTTGCTATATAATAAAAAACAATTTATTGGAGGCGATACTCTTGAAAATGAATTTACCAGTTATAATCTTAAAAGGCCTAATCTTGCTTCCAAACAATGATATACGTATTGACTTTGATAATAAAGCGATTATTGATGAAGCAGAAATGCTTCATGATAAAAAAATCTTAATTGTAACCGATATTGATACTTTAGAAGAAACCACTAAAGAATTACCTAAATTTGGTGTTGTCGCACGAATTACCCATAAACTAGAATTACCTAATAATAAAGTAAGGGTTATCTTATCAGGAATTGAGAGAGCAAAAGTAATAAATTATCTTAATTTAGATCAAAAAGAAGAAAACTTAGAATCAATTGTTGAAATAGTAAAATATGATAAAAAAATCAAAAATGAAGATAAATTAATTAATAAATTATATAAAGAAATAGACAATTATAGTAAGATAATCCCTTATGTTTCAAATGATATATTAGGAATTTTAAATACGGTAAAAACATTAGATAAAACAACTGATATTGCTGCTCCATATTTAGATGTTGATTTAACTAGAATGAATGATTATTTATGTGAAATAAATCCCGAAGTTCGTTTCCTAATGTTATTAGAAGACATTAATAAAGCAATTGAAATATTTAATTTAGAAAAAGATATTGATATAAAAGTTCAAAAAAACATTGATGATTCGCAAAGAGAATTTGTCTTGCGAGAAAAATTAAACGTTATTAAAAAAGAATTAAAAGAAACTTCAATTAAAGAAACTGATTTATTAGAATTAAGAGAAAAACTAGATGAGTTAGATGCACCTAAAAAAATTAAAACAAGAATTGAATTAGAAATTAGAAGATATGAAACATTACCTTCTACTTCACCAGAAATTAGTGTTACCAGAAATTATATTGATTGGTTATTAGATCTTCCTTGGAATGTTCATACAATTGATAATGATGATTTAATTGATGTAAGAGAAAAACTAGATGAATCTCATAATGGTCTAGATAAAGTAAAAACTCGTATTATTGAATATTTAGCAGTTAAAAAAGTAACTAATAATTTAAGAAGTCCAATTATTTGCTTAGTTGGTCCACCAGGTGTTGGTAAAACAACTTTGGCTATTTCTATTGCGAACGCTATGCATCGTAAATTTGTTAAAATGTCAGTAGGTGGAATTAGCGATGAAGCAGAATTAATTGGTCACCGTAAAACTTATGTTGGATCAAGCCCAGGTAGGGTAATATCAGCCTTAAAAAAAGCTGGTAGTAATAATCCAGTATTCTTAATTGATGAAGTAGATAAAATGCTCAAAAACTTTAAAGGAGATCCGGCTAGTGTATTATTAGGTATCTTAGATCCTGAACAAAATAAATACTTTAGTGATAATTATATTGAAGAAGAATTTGATTTGTCAAAAGTTATGTTTATAACAACCGCTAACTATTTAGAAGATATTCCAGAAGCATTAAAAGATAGATTAGAAATAATTGAATTATCAGGTTACACCGAATATGAAAAACTAGATATCGCGAAAAAATATTTATTACCAAAAATTTGTAAAGAACATGGTATTAACGTTAAATCAGTAATAATAAAAGATGAAATTATTTTAAAAATAATTAATGGTTATACTAAAGAAGCTGGAGTTCGTGAACTAGATAGATTATTATCAACAATTATTAGAAAAATAGTTACAAGTTTAGCTAAAAAAAGAATAAATACTAATAAATTTTATGTTGATGCAAAAAAATTAAAAGAGTATTTAGGATACGAAAAATATAAAAGCCATGAAAAAAATAAAACATCTTTAGTTGGGGTAACAAATGGATTAGCTTATACACCATATGGTGGTGTTGTATTACCAATTGAAGTAAGTTATTTTAAAGGAAAAGGGGAAATTACTTTAACTGGTTCTTTAGGAAGCGTTATGAAAGAAAGTGCTATGGTAGCTTTAGGATATATAAAAGCAAATCATAAAAAATTTAATATTAATTATGATCTACTTATTTCTAATGATATTCATATTCATGTTCCTGATGGGGCAATTAATAAAGATGGACCTAGTGCTGGTATTGCTTTAACAACTGCTTTAATTAGTGCTTTTACTAATAAAAAAGTAGATAATTCTTTAGCTATGACTGGTGAAATTACTCTTCGGGGAAATGTACTTCCAATCGGAGGCTTAAAAGAAAAATGTATAGGTGCTAAAAACGCAGGAATTAAAAAAATAATTATTCCATCTAATAATACTAATGATTTTGTTGAATTACCTAATGAAATAAAAGACGATTTAGAATTTATTCGCGTTAATAATTATTTTGATGTATATAAGGAGGTTTTTAAATGACAAAATTAGCTTTTACTGAATCAACCGTTTTATATCATTATTTGGTTGAATATTTACTTGTTTCTAAAAACATTGAAAATGAAATGGATAGAATAACATTTGATGAATCTTTTAAAGAAATCTTAACCTTACTTATTGAGGTAGATAAAGACGAATCATACTTTGATTCATTTATGCATCAAAATTTAGAAAAAATGTTTAATTATTTAATTAAAAAAGATTCTAGCTATCAAGAATTATATAAATTATATGAAAGTTATCCCCATACTAAAGAAGGTAACTTTTATGTTAATCAATTTTATTTAAAATTTGATGACTTGAATGAATATGCAAAAAATGAATGTTTTATATGGAATGTTGATGATATGCGTGAATCAGTTATATTTGATTTTTCAGCATATTTAATTTTATTAAATAGTGATGTACAATCGTATATTAATGACTATTTTGAAACGTTTGCTTTTAATCAAAAATTCTTGTACTTTGTGTCAAAATTAATTAATCAATATCCAGTTGTTTTTAAAGATAAAAATTTAAAATTAAAAATAAAAGCAATTCTTATGTATAATGATATGTTAGACAATCCAGAAGTAGAAGAAAACTTTAAAGAAACATTTATTATGAAAAATAATAGTGAAATAGAAAAAATAACTGATGAAGAATATCACTTAAAGTATCGAAAGTTTTTAAATCATAATCATAAATTACTTGATATGATAAATAATGATAAAATTTATAAAGATTCATGCAATATTTCATCTTATATCGAAGCCTATAATAAAAATACTATTGATGAAGCTATTTATAAAGGTGGTCAAATCAAAAAAAATCCTTTACTACTTGATTCTTTAATAAAGGAAATAAAAAAATTAGAAAATTTTGAATATACATATGAAATGAAAAAAAATTTATTGTATTTATTATCAGATTTACGACTAGTTATTGGTAAAGATCAAGTATCAATTTTTAATGACTGCATTAGTTATATTAATACTAAACCAACATTAGAAAAAAGCAATTTAAATTTATATAATGAAAATCCAAATAATGTTGGTGCCTTACTTCAAATAATTATTAAAGTATATAAATTTATTTTTGAAAAAAACGATATTGGTAGTATGAATTTTTATCAAGCTATTAAAGAATTATTGGATTGTATAAATGATAAAAAGAATTTTACCGAAATAGAAGAACTTGAGTCGACTTTAAAAGCTTTGTTAGAAATATATCCTAATATAGTTACCAATTATGAAGTAAATCAAAAAATTAGTGAAGGTTTAGAATTATTACCAAATAAAAAAGCTTTAGAACATAAAATAAAAAGAATTCAAAAAAGAAAAAAGGTGTAATAAACATCTTTTTTTTTAATATATTTTATTAAGGAGGGATATTATGAAAAAAATAGTTCCATTTAAAAAGAATATTATTTTTGAAAACAATATTTATGAAATTACTTCTATTTCTTTAGAACACGTTTTAAATCATACTGATAATTTAGTAGAAGGTACTTTTACTGTAAGTGGTGAATACAAAATAACCGAGGCTAGTGTAAATACTATTCCATTTAATCATGAATTACCATTTACTATTAATATCGATGAAAAATATAACTTAGATAATGTTATTATTGATATTGATGATTTTTATTATGAAATAGTTAATGATAATGTATTAAATGTTAGTATTGATGTAATGCTAGATAATCTAGAAGAACAAGAAGTAAGATGTATTGAAGAAGAAGAAAAAAAGGAAATAACTAATGGAGAAACATATAAAAGTTATACAGTATATATTGTAAGAGAAGGAGATACTATCGAAACTATTTTAAATAATTATGAAATAAGCAAAGATAAATTACTAGAATATAATGATTTAACTGAATTAAAAATAGGAGATAAAATTATTATTCCTTGTTAGAAATAAAAGATGTTCTAAAACAAAATAATCTTCATGTTACTTCTTATCAAAAACTAGGTAATGCTTGTTTAGTTAATACTAATGATGGTAAAAAAATTATTAAAAAAGAGAATAATAAAAAGATTTATGAATATTTAAATTCAAGATCTTTTACTTATTATCCAGTTACTAATTATAGTAATGAATATATAATAATGGATTATATTGATGAAGTTAAAATGCCTAATGAACAAAAATTATCTGATATGATTAAATTAGTTGCTTTACTTCATAATAAAACAACTTATTATAAAGAAGTAAATGAAGACTATTATAAAAAAATCTACGAAGATATATTAAATAAGATCAATTATTTAGATAGTTATTATCATGATACAATTAACCTTATTGATAGCAAAATTTATATGAGCCCTAGTGAGTATTTATTAGCTAATGGAATAAGTAAAATATTTAATAGTTTAAATTTTTGTCATCATGAATTAGAAGAGTGGTATGAGTTAGTTAAAACTAAGAAAAACGAACGTTATGTAGTTGTTCATAATAATTTAGAATTAGATCATTTTTTATGTAATGATAGTTCATATTTAATAAGTTGGTCAAAAGCTAAATGTGATATACCAGTCTTTGATTTTTATAAACTATATAAAAAACATGCTTTAGAATATGATTTTAATTCTTTATTAAAACTATATGAAAAAGATTATCCATTACTAAAAGATGAAAGAAAATTATTATTTGTTTTAATATCAATACCTTATGTTGATAAAATAAATTGGTCCTTAAAAGAATATGAATTATGCAAAAAAATTAGTTCTTTATTAGATTATTTATATAAAACGGATAATTTAATATCACCATATTATTCTAATGACACAATAGATAATAAATATAACGAGTAAAAAAATAATAAAAATATTAAAACGCGTTAAAATGAAAAAAGTTAAAATTATTTGCCAAAATAAAATAAACGAAAATATTAAAAATAAAATAACCCATTTAGCTCTACCACACCATAAATTATACATCCTATCACCTATAATAATATATTTGTTAGAACTTATTTTGTATAGGTAAACGTCATTTTGACGTTTTTATATTGTTGCGTAAACATCTATTATATGATAAAATTAAGGTGTTATTTGGAGGTGAATAATATGGAAATATATGTCCCAGATGGTTATAGGGAAAGTATCTTTACTATTAACTATGAATTACTTAAAAGTAAAGGCATAAAATATTTGTTATTTGATTTAGATAATACAATTATTCCACAGAATAAAAAAATAGTACAAGATGACGTTAAAGAACTATTCACTAAATTAAAAGAAGATTTTCATGTTATTCTTTTTCTCTAATAGTCCCAAAAAAAGAGTTAGTATGATTGCTAATGAATTAGGAATTGCTTACGTTTATTTAGCTTTTAAACCAGCACCAAAGAAATTTTTAGAGGTTATGAAAAACTATAAATGTGAAGAAAACGAAATGGCTATTATTGGTGACCAAATAGTTACTGATATTAAAGGTGGTAATCGAGTTGGAATATTTTCTATATTAGTTAATCCAATTAGTAAATATGATCCTTTATGGACAAAAATAGGCCGTAAACGTGAAAAAAGAATTATCAAAAAATTAAGGCAAAAAGATTTATTTTTAGGAAGGTTCTACGATGAAAAAGTGTAATGGTTGTGGAGCCTTTTTACAAGCTCAAAATAAAGAATTAGAAGGATATACAACTAATATAGAAAACACTTTATGTGAAAGATGTTTCCGTATTAATCATTATAATGAATATCAAGTAATTGATAAAGATAATAGTATGTTCATTGATATTTTAAAACATATTAATAATACTAATGATTTAGTTGTTTTACTTGTTGATGTATTTAATATTCCTAAAGATATAAGTATTATGACCCAATATTTAAGTAATGATATATTATTAGTTTATACTAAAAAAGACATTTTACCTTTAAAAATTAGTGATGAAAAAATATTAAATTATAATTTAAATATTAATGTCATTGATAAATTAGTAATTAGTAGTTTAAAAAATTATAATTTTGATTTATTAAATGAATTAATAAATAAGTATAAAAAAAGTAAAAATGTTTATATTGTTGGCTTTACTAATGCTGGTAAATCAACTTTAATAAATAAGTTTATGAAAAACTATTCTTTAAATAAAAGTGATATAACAGTAAGTAATTTACCTTCAACAACACTTAATACTTTAGAATTACAAGTTAGTGATGATTTAGTATTAATTGATACTCCTGGTATCATAGATAAAGGTAATATTATTAATTATTTAGATAGTAAATTAATCAAAAAAATAATTCCTAAAAAAGAAATTAAACCAATTACTTATCAAATTCATAAAACTTCATATATTTATATAGAAGATATTTTTGTGTTAGAAAGTAGTAATAATGATTTAACATTCTATATATCCAATAGTTTAAAGATAGAAAAAAAATATAAAAAAATTGATAACAATTTAAATGAACAAACTATAAGAGTTAAAGATAAACAAGATATTGTTATTCCCGGTTTAGGGTTTATTAGAGTTAGTAAACCAGAGGTTATCAAAATAGAAACTTTAAAAAACATTGATATCTATACTAGGGATAACCTGATATAATGTTTAATTTACTTAAATTATGTTTAAATAGAGAAATAATGGTTTATTATGTAGAGAAAGGTATAGATAAAAATGTAAAAGGTATTTTAACAAAAATTGAAGATTATAAAGCAATTACTATTTTAATGAGTGATAATGCGATTATGCGAATCGGTTTTATATCTAATTTTAGTGCGATTAGATGTATTCGTTTTAAAGGGATTCCTATATATAATAATAGCCATATACCACCAAAGTATGGGTATAATCCATTAGGCATTCCTAATAATTTAAATGAAAAAAATAAACAATTATTAAAAAAATTTGGAAAAACCGATGTTTAATAAAGAACTTGAAAAAAGTTCTTTTTTGTACTAGTATGTATATAGATGAGTTAATACTCATAAAATAAAAAGAGGAACATTTAACATATGTTGAACGTCTACCTCGAAGTTCGAAGAGACATTTAAGTCATTTGACTTAAGTGTCATTTTTTTATTGCAACTATTATAAGTAATAGAAGGAATAAAATTATAGCTAGCAAGATCATTTACAAACGTATTCACGTTTTTTCACTA
>CAJOJO010000017.1 GCA_905235045.1 uncultured Bacilli bacterium | reverse complement strand
TTGCTCCATTGAGGAATATGTTCGAACTTAATATAAATTTCAGTCAAAAATATGACTGATTTTTTTATTATATAAATTACTAAGTAACTTTAATACATAAAAATAATATTTAAGCAATAAAAAAAAGGCTTATATTCCTACTTTTTTATGTTTTTTAATACTTAATTTTAGCCTTTGTTTTAAATTTATCTTCAACAAATTCTTTTTACTTTTTCATTATATTCACATGTTTTAGAAATTATTTCATATGGATGTTCTTCTCTAAATGCTTTTCTTTGTTCAACAGGCATACTTAATACTTCTTCAGCAATATCCATGTGTAATATACCATCTAAATGATCTAATTCATGTGATAAAACGGTTGCCTTAAATTCTTCAAATAATTCTTCATGCTCATTACCAAATTCATCATAATATTTAACTACTATCTGATATGGTCTAACAACTAACCCCATATTATCTAAACAACTTACGCAAGCCTCCCAAAACTTTGTTTTTCCCTTTCTAGATATAACAACAGGATTAATTAATATCTTCGATTCATCATATTTTTTATCTTCTAATGGAACATTTAATGTAGTGTTTTTTAAATATACTATTCTTTTAGGAATACCTATTTGAACCGCCGCTAAAGCAAAACACTCTGTTTCTGCGCAAAATTCTTTAATTGCTTTAATATCATTACTTAATTCTTTATCAGTAAAAGATACTTCCTTAGAAATTTGTCTTAAATATGCTTCATCATTAGCAATGGTTTTTCTTACTATATTCATAAAATACTCTCCTCTATTTTAAAATATTATTTTTTTTAAAATATTTTATTGTTTAATATAGTTTAGATGGTTTTTCTTTTTTTAATTGTAAATATTTTTCCTCTGACATCATATGACCCTTTGGAATAATTTCGCCTCTTTCGGCAAGTTCATATCGAATCATTTCAGCTTCTTCAACATTTTCGCCACCAAAATAATAAGTAAAAAGAGCCTCTTTTAACCACTTAGTATACGAATAACTTAGTTTTTTAACCTCAAATGGATTCTTATATTTATAATTATCACATTTAGCAACTGAAAAAGTATCTAATTCTCCATTTTCTTGATATATTTGATAACCTTTTTTTATAAAATCATAATCAGCAATGCTTTTCTTTTGATGATCAGCAACTTTAGGGCACTTATTAGCATATGCGCATTCACAATCTCGCCAGCACATATGTTCATCTTCCGCACTTCTAAACTTTCTTACATCTTGATAGCTGATTTCTGATTCTTTAATACCAGTTTCATCTTTAACAATTAATTTATATTTTTTAACCATATAGACCCCTCCATTTGTAGAAAATATTATATCACAAATTATTAATTTGTCAAACTATTGTTTGACAGAACCGCTTTGATTTTATTGATGACACTCCTCATAGTCTAAATTGGTGAAATATATGGTGTTAGTCGTAAAAGAATAAGACAAATTCAAAACCAAGTATTAGATAAAATTATTGTGAAAACTAAAAAATAACCATAATGGTTATTTTTCTTTTTCTTCTAATTTAGCTAAAACTTCTTTAGTAACTTCAATAGCTTTAGTTCTTACCGCTACTGCTGATTTTTCTAAAACAGGAGTTCCTTTTTCTACTGCATATTCTACTAAATCTTCAGCCATATCTTTAATTTGTTTTGCTTTTTTCTTAGCTATTTTTAATGCCTTTTCTTTATCTAATTCTGCTAATTCTACTTTAATAGCATCAATTTTAAGATTGATATTTTCTTTAACTTCATCAACATCAATATCTTTAGCTCTATTTTTTAAATCATCTAATTTACGCATTAAATCCTTACGTGTTTCAGAACCTTTTTTTGGTGCGAATAAAACTCCTAATCCAGCACCAATTACTAAACCAGTTAATAAACCTTTTCTTTTTTTAGTCTTCTTCATTTTCAACACTCTTTCCTTTCTTTTTAAAAACCCCACCAATACCTTTTATGATACCACTAACAATTTTATCACTAACACTTGAAATAGTATCAGTAGCAGTATCGATGATAGAAAATACACCATTTAGTTTTTTCGCTTTTTCATTATAATCATCAATAGCAGTATCAACTTTTTTTAAAGTCTTAATCATTTTAATAACTAAAATAATTAAAACTACTAATAGTATACTACCTAAAATATATAATATTAATGGAAAAACATTTTCATAATATTTCATTATTCATCATCCTTTTTATCGTACATTGAATCAATTAAGTCAAATAATTCACTTTCGTTTAAATCATCATCTTTTACTAATTCAGTTTCTTCTTCTTTTTCTTCTTCTGGCATAATATCGTTGATTTCATCTAAACGTTTCTTTGCTGTTTCTAATTGTCTTGATAATTCTAATGTTTCTTCGTCTAAATCTAAATCATCTAAAGTATTATCATTACTTATTATGTCCTCTTTTTTATTATCTAATTCATCTAAAATTTCATCTTTTTTATTATCTAATTCGTCTAAAATTTCTTCTTTTTTATTATCTAATGAATCAAATATATCATCAACTTTATCTCTATTTTCAATTTCCTCTTCTAAAGCATCTAAATTATCATATTTTTCTAGTTCTTCAAAAATATCAATATTGCTTACTTCAGCTACTTCTTCTCTCTCAATATTTTTGCCATCTAAAGTTTCATTAAAGTCATCTTCAATTGTTCCATATGCTTTTCTTCTAACATCATCTACTGACATATTAGGATCAACAGGACGTGAAATAACTTTTCTCGTTACAACTTCTTCTTTAGAATAATTTTTATCAAGAATACCATATACTGGTGAAATAATTGGTGAAGGTTTAAATACTTTTTTGGTATCTTCCTCAACTATTGTACTACGATACATTTGTTTTGGTTTTTCCGGAATAACAGGACGTTTTTCTTCTTCTTTACGTTCTAAATCTCTAAAATCATCATCAGAAAAGAACACAAATTTTTCTTCTTTTTTTTCTTCAACCGGTTCTTCCTCTTCTGGAATTTCAATTTTTTCCTCACGTAATTCACGTTTTGGTGCTTCTACTTCAATATGGCGTACTTCGTTCTTAATTGGTTTGATTTCTTCTTCTACTTCTTCTGTAAATAAATTTTTTACTTTATCTAATAATCCCATCTTAATCACCTCTATTTTTTTCGTCTGTTTCATCAACTAAGAAATAATCTTCCGTTTCCTTTCTAGTAAAAATATCATATCTTTCTTCTTTATTTGTAAAATAATCCTCATTCAACATTATCTTAATAACTTTTTCATTAAATTTAACAGTTGATAAAATATATGAGGAATTTAGGATTACCTCTTCAATTTGGTTTTTATTAACAATTGCCTCTATTTTTGCATAGTTATATACAAAAGTAATATGATATTTATTATCTTCCTTTACGATTTTAGCGTATCCTTTTTTCTTACCATCTATTTTACGATAATAATAAATATCTGTTTCTTCAGCAAAATCAACATCTGCTTTATAGTAATAACTTATTGCATCAACATATAAATAATAATATACACCATTTGAATATAGTTTATCATTTAAATCATTAGTATCAATGTAAGTCATACCTCTTGGCAAATAGTATTTATAACCTTTACCAATACGATTATATAATTTATTATTCTTTGATAAAACAACATCAATTGTATTATCAATATCCGTTGTATTTATTCTAACAGCAGTACATCCTGTTAAAAGTAAACACAAACATACAAGAGCTAATTTTTTCATATCTCACCACTCTTACTAATATTATACCAAAAATATTAAAAAAGGACTATTTTTTTTAATTTTAAGTGTCAAGTAAATATCTAATTATTTATATACTTCTATTTTATAGATTGGAAAACCTTTTTCTACAAACTTTTTCTCATATTCCGTAGGAATGTTATTAGTTATATCCTCTTTATATAAATCTAGACTAATTTTTTTGATTTTATAGTCATAATCAGTAAAGGATATAATTGAATATTCAAATAAGTTACGATTATCGGTTTTCATTATAATATGTTTTTCTTTTAAGATGGTATCATATTTAGCTAAAAAAACATCACTTGTTAAACGACGTTTAGCATGTCTATCTTTAGGCCAAGGATCAGAAAAATTTAAATATATTAAATCTACTTCCTTTTTAAATACTTTATCTATTTCGTTAGCATTCATTCTAATTAACTTTAAATTAGGAATATCTTTATCATTTAGTTTTTGAACAGCTCTTACAATTACACTATCATATTTTTCAATTCCAATAAAATTAATATTAGGATATCTTAAAGCATTTTCAATAATAAAGTCACCTTTACCCATTCCTATTTCAATATATAGTGGATTATCATTATTGAATAATTCTTTTTTACTTAAATTATCTAGTTTTTTAACAATATAATTGGAAGCTTCTATTTGTTCACTAGCGCCTTTAACATGTTTTAATCGCATATCATTCACCAATCAAATTATATCACAAAAAAAGTATTATTTAAACAATACTTTCTTCTTTAAAAGTCGCTATATATAAATCTTTTTCACCAGATATTACTTTATCTAAAATCATATTTTCTAATGATGAAATAAGTTTATCAACTTTTCGAGCTCCATATTCTAAATAATTTGTTTGTTTAATTATTTCATTTATGACATTATTACTTATTTTTACGTGATATTTTTTCTTTAAATAAGCAACTTTTTTAGAAACAATTTCGGTAATTGCATCTTTACTAATTCCTTTAAAAATAGTTATATTATCAATTCTATTAATAAGTGGGATTGATAAAACTTCTTTTAAATCACTCATTGCTTGTTTTTCTGTTTCTTTATTAAAGCCTACCTTTTCTTTATCAAAACCAATATTAGAAGTCATAATAATGAAGACGTTATCAAAACGTATTATATTCCCCATACTATCTTTTATTTTATTATTATCTAAAATTTGTAAAAATAAATTTATAATACTAGGATGGGCCTTTTCGATTTCATCTAATAATAAAATTGTATATGGTTTTGTTTTTATTTGATCTAAAACATATTTGTGATCACTATAACCAATATATCCTGGAGGGGAACCAATAATTTTACTAACACTATGTGGTTCAGTATACTCAGACATATCAAGCCTTATAAGTGGCATATTCATACATTTACTTAATGTATTAGCAAGTAGTGTTTTACCAACGCCACTAGAACCGGCAAGTAAAAGAGAAACACATCCATTAGTGTATCCCAATTTAATTTTAGAAGCTATTTTTATAGCATCTTCGACAGCCTTATCTTGACCAATAATTTCTTCCGTCAAAGTCTTTTTTATTTTTTTAATAATTTTTTTATTATTTTTCATTATTTCATACACTGGAATACCAGTTTTATCACTAATAACTTTTGCAACATCATTTTTACTTACAATATTATTAGTATAAGATAATTGCGTTTCTAATTTACTTATTTT
Organism: uncultured Bacilli bacterium; assembly: GCA_905235045.1. Classification (GTDB taxonomy): domain Bacteria; phylum Bacillota_I; class Bacilli_A; order RF39; family UBA660; genus CAJOJO01. The sequence goes on along the minus strand of CAJOJO010000017.1, from coordinate 12,853 downwards.
TCTTAAAAGATTATTCTCTTGATCCTTTAAAGTAAAAGCCATTTGATAATTATTATTTATTATAGCTTCGTTTTTTGTTTTAATTAGTTCATCATATTCTTTTTCTAAATTATAATAATTTTTTATCTTTTTATTTTCTTTTAAACTAACACTCGCACATACTTCATCTAAAATATCTATTGATTTATCTGGTTCATATCTATCATATATATATTTATGAGTCATTTCAATAATAAAATCTAGTATACTATCTTTAATTGTTACATGGTGATATTTTTCATATATTGGTTTTAATGATAACAATATTTTTTTAGTATCCATTTCGTTTGTTTCGTTTATGACTACTTTCTGGAATCTTCTTTCTAAAGCACTATCAGGTTCAATAAATTTTTTATATTCTTGCATTGTTGTTGCACCAATACAACGTAGTTTATTGCGAGCTAAAGCTGGTTTAAAAATATTAGATGCGTCGATTGCTCCTTCAGCTCCTCCCGCTCCTACTAAAGTATGAATTTCATCAATAAATAAAATAATATCATCATTTTCTTCTACTTCTTTAATTATTTTTTTTAGTTTTTCTTCAAATTCGCCACGATATTTAGTACCTGCCACTAACGAGGCCATATCTAAATTAATAATTTTTTTATTTCTTAAATTTACTGGTACTTTATTTTCATAAATAAGTTTACTTATTCCTTCTACAATAGCTGTTTTACCTACTCCTGCATTACCAATAAGTATTGGATTATTTTTTGTTCTTCTCGATAATATTTCTAATACTCTTTTTATTTCTTTATCACGACCAATAACAGGATCAAAATATTCAGCTTTAGTTACTAAGTTTTCCCCTAGTTCATCTAACATAAGTTTTTTCTTCTTTCTTTTTTTAGTAAGTAAATTATAATTAAATTCAGAATATAATTCATCTAAATCTACTTTAAGTTCTAGAAGGATTCTTAAAGCAACTCCTTCACCCTCTTCTAACAAACTAGCAAATAATCCATTAATAGTTACGTCACCATTACTAAATTCTTTTGCATCAACAATAGCGTTTTCCATTACTCTTTTAAGTAATGGTGTATATAAAAAGAGCTCATTTTTCTCCTTTCCTACACCAATAACATTTATTATTTCTTTTTTTAATACTTGATAATCAATATTATATTCTTTTAATTTTGTTGATACATCATTTTCACTTTTTAATATAGCAAGTAATAGGTGCTCAGAACCTATATATGGATGTTTTAATTCAGTACATTCTTTCTTTGCAATCGTTAATACTTTTCTTGCTTCTTCAGTAAAATTTGTGAACATATAATCCCTCCTACATAGTATTATATGTCTTTTTTATGTTTTAATAAGTCGAAAAAAAAAGAACTAGTCTTTTTCTAGTTCTCAATATAATTTTGCAATCTTTTAGAACGTGATGGTTTACGTAATTTTTTTATTGCTTTTGCTTCAATTTGTCTTATTCTTTCACGCGTAACACCTTCAACTTTAGCTACTTGTTGTAATGTTTCACGTTCATTACCATTTAATCCAAAACGACGAATAATAACATTTTTTTCACGATCCGTTAATGTATCCAATATTTTTAATAATTCATCATTTAAATTTGCTTGAATTACACTATCTTCGATATTTTGTACAGAATCAGGGATAAAACCAATTAATTCATCTGCTTCATCTGCTTCAAGACTAACTGGAGAATATATACTAACTGGCTCACGAGTGTCTTGAATAAACTTATGATATTGTTTTAAGGTAAATCCTAATTCATCAGCAACATATTGTTCTGGTGGAGTTACACCAAATTGTTGTTCATAATTACGAATGATGTGTGTTTCTTTAATAATTTGTTCATAAGTATGGACAGGTATACGAATTGTACGACTATAGTTAGCAATTGCACGAGTAATAGCTTGTTTTATCCACCAAGTAGCATAAGTACTAAAACGATATCCTTTTTCTGCATCATATTTTTCAGTAGCAATAATTAATCCAATATTGCCTTCTTCAACTAAGTCTTCAATTGATAAACCACAACCAACAAAATGTTTAGCGACACTAACAACTAATCTTAAATTACTATTAATAAATAATTGCTTAGCTTCTTTATCACCATTTTTTATTCTAGTAGATAGTTCTACTTCTTGTTGATGATTTAATAATGGGTAATTACTAATATCAGTAAGATATAATTTAAATATATCAATATTAGCATATTTAGCTATTTCTTGTTCCTCATCCTCTAAAATAATATTGTTTTCCGACATATACATTTCAATTATGGTTCCTAAAAGTGGTATACTTAAGTAAGCGTTAATCTTATTTTTATCATTTTTATCAAATAATTCCTTTAACCACTCACTTATAATTTTATTTTTTAGTAATTCCATGTAAGTATCTTCATTTTCGCCATTATTTTCTAAAGCTTTTTTTATTTCTTTAAGAATTTGCTCCTTTTCCATACAATATCCCCCTTTTGTGAGGCATATTTTAGCACAAAATAAACATAAAGTCAAATTTTTATTGATATAAAATCAAAGCCGAAAAGCAATATATTTGTTCTTCTCCGCAAATACCTATCGCAACTTGATATTTTATATCAACTAATTCATTATTTTCTAAGAACTCATTTATTTTTTCTTCTAATTCAAATTCTGTTTCACAATCAAATATTTTTGTTTTCATAAAAAAAATATACCACATATAAGTAGTATATTTTGTCGATTTTAGTAGGCTGTTATACGATCATCCCAATCATTATATAATCCACCTGGAAAATTAATTACCGAACGTGGATCTATTGAATATTTAACATTTAATTCATAAGTCCAATCATAGTAATCAACCCAGAATAAGTTGCGTGCGATAGTTACGTGTAGATGCGGACCGGTTGTACATAAATCATAGCCACCAGCTGATCCACCAGAATAACCAATTATAGTATTTCGATTAACTGTTTGGCCCTCAGATACATTGACACCTGATAAGTGAGCATATACGGATGTATAAGTTTGACCATTAATATTATGGTGAACAACAACCATATTACCACCACAGTTATAACTAACTACACCAGCTACCATACCATTAGCAACAGCATAAACAGTTGTTCCAACAGAAGCGCCAATATCAATTCCTTCGTGCCAACTACGGCCTAATAAATCACGTGGACCCCACTCACTAGTAATATACCCATGTTCGGTAGGACGATAGAAAGCTGTACCTGGCGGTAAAATTTTACGACCACATGTTTGAATATCTTCGTTATCACCACAACCTTTTCCTTCATATAATGCAATAACTTCTTTTTGATATTCAATTGAATCTGATAAATCCATTCCAACAGATTCTAAATCAACTAATTGTTCACCTAATTTATCCATTTTTTCTTTTAAAGAAGCTTGTTCAGTAGCTAAACCAGCTTGCTTATCACGCATTTCATCTTGTTTCTTTTTATTTTCAGCAATTGTTGCATTAAATTCATCAATTAGTTTTTCATTATATTTTGTTAATTGTTCAGCAATTGCAACACGATAAATAAAGTCAGTAAAATCTTGAGCACCAAAAGCATATTCCAGATAAGCCTCTTCACCATTTGCGATTTGAACAAAATTTATTATTTCTTTTAATTCTTTTTCCTTTTTTTTAATATCTTTATTTAAATTTTCGATTTCTTTATCAAGATTAGCAAGTTCAGTGTAAATTGAAGCAATATTATTTTTAATAACCGAAATTTCGTTATTTGTTTGGTTAATTTCGGCTTGTGTCTGAGCTTTTTTATTTTTATTACTTTGTAAATCATTTTGGGTTTTTTGTAGTTCTTTCTTTAAATCACCTAAAGTTTCTGCATGTACTACTTCAGGAATATAAAAATTAGTTAAAGTCATTAAAATACACAAAATAATTCCTACTACTTTTTTCACTAATCTCACCTCTAATCTTTTAAAGCTTTTCTTATTTTTTTATAATCAGGACAATATTTACTAACTTGTTTCCAAAAACTAGGAGAATGATCAAAATATAAAAAATGTGATAATTCATGAATAATAACATAATCTAATTTATCAATACTATATTTTATTAATTCCGAATTTAAAGTTACAATTTTAGTTTGTTTATTGCACACACCCCAACGTGTTTTCATTTTTCTAATCCTTAAACCTGGATAAGGGATTTTTTCTTCATATTTTTTATATAACTCATCTAATCTTTTTTGAAAAACTTTTCTTGTCTCTTTTTTTAACCATTTTTCTAAATAATCATAACTTTTAACATATATTTTATCATCAATTATTTCAATATCTTTATTATTTAATATAATAATGTCATATACATTACCTAATAGATAAAATGATTCTTTTTTAGCATTCATTTTCTTTTGATGTTCTATTGTTTTAACTAAAAAATCATAATTCTTATCTAATAAAGATTTTACTTTTTTGTCAGACACTAAGTAATTAGTAGTAACTAAAATACTTAAATCATCTTTTACTCTTATATATGTGTTTTTATTATTTTTTCTTTCTATATTAACAATATAGTCATCATTATCTATTTGATATATCATATAGTCAAAAACAAGCTAAGCAACTTGTTTTCCTTTCTTATTATTATTTAGTGCATCCTTAAAACTTGGATACATAAGACATAATATTTTTTTAACATTATTAACTATTAAATCAGGAAGTTTTACATTTTCCATCGTAAACTTTTCAGTACGTAAGACATCAATTAAAATAGTTTTTTCTTCTTGTAATGCTTCTATTTTAGTTTCATATTCTTCAAATTTTTCAGGTGATGGCATTATGTCAACTCGCTTTTCATAATCTGGATCATTTGTTTTTTGTAAATGATCAACATAAAATTTAAATCTAGATGAAACTATACGTTCTTGTCTTATTTCTTCAATAGCTGTATCGTAATAAGTAATTGCTTCTGCTACTACAATACTATTAATTTTATATTCTAAAGTTTTAGTTTGCGAAACACTTCTAACTGGATTACTTTTAATTTTTACATAATCCATAATAGTATTTAATCTTTTTTCATATAAATTTCTTTTTTTAAGATTATTTTCAAACGGCATTACTTCTTTATTACATCGTTCAAGTAAAAATATTTGTTCCAAATTATGTTTTTGTCTAATTGCATATGGAACACTATTATTAGATACAATTGGATTATATTGTGCATTTATTTGGTCTTTTACATCCTTATAACCCGCTATTTTTTTCTCAGATGCATAAATAAATCTTTCATTTTCATTTTTGGCGCTTAAAATGTCAGAAATAGCTATGTTTAGTGATATTTTATTGTTTATTTCTTGTTCCATATTTAAGCCTCCATATCATAATAATTATAACATAAAAAGAAAAAGATTACAATTGTAATCTTTAAATTAAAATCATTAATAGAACTATTATAACTATAGCTAAGAAAGCTAGTAAAATGAATTTAAATATTTGTTTTAACCATTTATCATATGGAATATCAAAATATGTTAAACCAATTACAAGTAAAATTCCGGTTGGAGCTATAAATTGCGCTAGACCATACATTGTTTGCATTAACATACCAATAACTGAAATATCACTAGCATAGTTACTAATAGCTGGATCATATAATGCACCTAATAAGTAAGGGAAATCATTAAAGAAGAAGCTACCAATAAATGATACAATACCAAAGATTATACCATTAAATCCATCTACTAATTCAAAAAGAGCATTAGCTATTGTTGGGAATATTGTTGCGCCATTACTAGATGTATTTAAAATTAAGAAAATAACATTAGCCATTAAGATATAGAAAACGATAGGTAACATTTTTTTAACGCCTCTTTTAGTAGCATCGACTAAATCATCAAAACTTAATTTGTATGCTAAAGCAACTATTAAAGTAGTGATTACTAACATCATTGCTAATTCATAATTTGTCCATGAACCATAAGCATACATTGAACCAATTAAATTACCAAATAATGGATAATCGTCAATCTTAAAGTTTTTAATATTACTAAATGCTTCACCAAAAATATTGATTTTAAATACTTCTGACCAGTTAATCATACCTATGATAGTGATTAACATACAAACGCCTACAATAATAAGCATTGGGATTACAGATTTTTTTGCTTTTTCTTCTTTTTCATATAACATAATTTCATTAGCTCTTACTTTATCTTTTGCATTACTTGATTTTAAAACAACAAATAATAAAGCGCCTAAAATAAGAACAAATAATCCTAAACGATACCAAATAGCATCATTTATGTTACCTGTATAATATGTGATATAACCAGCAATATTAAATCCATATGTTGATGCAAAATTACCGGCTAATATTGCTCCAACAGTTGACAACATTGCTGTAAATCTTCCATATCCGAGTATGAATAGTATTGTTGCAAAGAATGGAACAAATACTAAAAGTGGTAAATCTAATGCTGTTAATGATGATAGTACCATAAAGATGCATGTAGTAATAATTAAAAATAATTGTTTATTACCTTTAAATCTTTTTGCTATTTTTTCAACATAAACTTGATACACACCAATTTTATTTAGAACACTATATAAAACACCAATTAGTATTACTACCCCACCTGTAAGTAAGAATAATGGTGTTGTCATTGTAATAATTGGGTATCTTATAAGATCAAATAAACCTACTGGTAATTTATCTAATTGTACATACTTTCCACCATCAAAATATCCAGTTGGAATAATCCAAGTAAGAACAGCATATACCAAAACAGCTATCATAATTGTTTTTAATAAAGTTCTCTTTTTCATATTCTACCTCCATTATAATTATATCATAACATCTTAAAAAAAATTAATTTTTTTGCTTTTTTTAGAATATTTAGTATAATTAAAACGGTGGTTTTATGTTTAAGTATTCCTTAGATAACAAAAGATATCATACCTTAAATTATTTTTATCAAACTAAATTTAATTCTAAGGTTTTTAAAGTAAGTTTAAATGGTAATTTTACTTGTCCTAATCGAGATGGTAAAGTAGGATTAGGCGGCTGTATTTTTTGTTCAAAACTAGGTAGCGGTGAATATGCTGGAAATAAAAACGAAGATTTAGTAACCCAATTTAATAGTGTTAAAGATATACTTCATAAAAAATGGCCTAAAGCTAAATATATTGGTTATTTTCAAGCTAATACTAATACATATGATACCTTAGATAATCTAAAAGAAAAATACGAAACTATTTTAAATTTAGATAATGTTGTTGGTCTTAGTATTGCTACTAGACCAGATGCTATTAGTGATGAGTGTTATAACTATTTAAAAGAGTTAAATATAAAAACTTATCTTACTATTGAATTAGGTCTACAAACAATTCATGATGATACTGCTAAATTAATAAATAGGTGTTATGAATTAGAAACTTTTACTAATTGTGTTAAACGATTAAGAGATTTAAATATTAATGTAGTAGTTCATATTATTAATGGTTTACCATATGAAACTAAAGAAATGATGTTAGAAACTGTTAAATATTTAAACAATTTAGATATTCAAGGAATTAAGATTCATATGTTAACTGTTTTAAAAGATACTAAATTAGAAAATCTTTATAAAGAAAAACCATTTCATATTTTAACAAAAGAAGAATATGTTGATATAGTATGTGATCAGTTAGAATTTTTAAGACCAGAAATAGTAATAAACCGTATTACTGCTGATCCTAAAATAGATGATTTAATTGAACCAGATTGGTTAATTAAAAAGTTTTCTGTTTTAAATGATATTGATAAAGAGTTAGTAAAAAGAGATTCTTATCAAGGAAAAAAAGTATCAAATTGATACTTTTTAATTTACTTCTAATAATGATAAAGCTACTTTTTCTTTTTCTGGATATATTTCTAAAACATAACAATCAACTATATCACCAACACTAACTACTTCACTAGGATGTTTAATATATTTATCGGTTAATTTTGATATATGAACTAATCCATCATTATGTAAGCCAATATCAATAAAAGCACCAAAATCAACAACGTTTCTGACAGTTCCTTGTAATTTCATACCAACTTTTAAATCTTTAATATTTAAAATATCACTTTTTAAAATAGGGGCTGGTAATTCATCACGTGGATCACGATTTGGTTTTTTTAGTGATTCAATAACATCAGTTAAAGTATAAATATCAGTATTTAATTTATCTTTATATTCTTCTATATCAATATTATTTAATTTACTAATTAGTAATTCACTACCAATATCGTTTAAACTTAAATTTAATTCTTTTAATAGATTTAAAGTTAAATTATAGCTTTCAGGATGAATACCAGTAGCATCTAAAACATTATCTCCTTCTAATACTCTTAAGAATCCTATTGCTTGTTCATAAGTTTTATTTGATAATAATTTTTCTAGTTCTTTACGCGTATTAATTTTACCTACTTTTTTACGGTAGTCAATTATTTTATCAATATGAGTTTTATTAATACCTGATATATATTTTAATAATGATGGACTAGCAGTATTTACATTAACACCAACACTATTAACAACTTTACTAGTAACAAAGTCTAATCTTTCTTTTAAGTCCTTTCCTGGAACATCATGTTGATATAAACCTACGCCAATTCCTTCAGGTGGTACTTTAACTAATTCTGATAATGGATCTTGTAATCTTCTTCCTATTGATACAGCACTTCTTTCATTTGGTGATAAATTAGGAAATTCTTCAATTGCTATTTTTTCAGTACTATAAATTGAAGCTCCGGCTTCCGATACAATTATATATTTTATATTTAACTTATTTTCTTTAATAATATTAGCAATAAATTTTTCTGATTCACGCGAAGCTGTTCCATTACCAATAGCTACTATATCAACATGATATTTATTAATTAAATCTAATACTACCTTTTTAGCATTTTCTTCTTTACTAAATGGATAAATAACACATGAAGTTAAGTAGTTTCCTGTTTTATCAATAACAGCTAATTTACATCCATTAGTAAATCCTGGATCAAATGCTAAAACACATCTTTCTTTCATAGGTGGAGTTAGAAGTAGAGCTTCTAAATTATCGGAAAAATTTTTTATCGCACTAACATTACCATTATCAGTTAATTCACTTCTAATTTCTCTTTCAATTGATGGTTCAATTAATCTTTTATAACTATCACTTATAGCTTCTTTAATATAATCAACTACAAAAGAATTATTATTTTTAATTATTTTTTCTTCTAAAAAACTAATTATTTTACTATTATCTACTTTTATATTAACCGTTATTACATCTTCTTTTTCAGCTCGATTAATAGCTAAAATACGATGTGGTTTTATTTTTGATACTTCTTCAGTATAGTCATAATACATTTCATATAATTTTTCTTTATCTAAATCATTTTTCTTCTTTTTACATACAATAGAACCATTTCTAAACATATAGTTTCTAATATATTTACGATAATATGCGTTATCACTTATCCATTCAGCAATAATATATTTAGCACCCATAATAGCTTCATCTACTGTTTTTACTTTATCAGTTATATACTTACTAGCTATATCATTTACACTACCATTTAAAGGAAAAGACATCATGATTTTAGCTAAAGGTTCTAAGCCATTATTAATAGCATCAGTAGCCTTAGTTTTTTTCTTTTCTTTATATGGTCTATATAAGTCTTCTACTTCTACTAATTTAGAACAAGCCATAATTTTTTCTTTTAGTTCATCGGTCATTAAACCTTTTTCATCAATTAATCTAATAACATCTTCTTTTCTTTTTTGTAAATTAACTTGATATTCATAAACTTCGGAAATACTTCTTATTTGTTCTTCATCTAATCCTCCGGTACTTTCTTTACGATATCTAGCAATAAAAGGAACGGTATTTCCTTCTTCTAACATCTTTAAAGTATTACTAATTTGTGATTCTTTTATATTTAAATTTACACTAATTTCTTTTATGATTTCTGTATTCATTTTTATTCTCCTTTAATTTTGCTTTATCAATTATACCATATCCATATTTTTCTTTTAAAGCATCTACGGTTTTATCCAATGAGTTATTATTTTTTCTTTGTTTTTCTTTTTCAAATAAAGATGGTTGATAACTATAATTTGTAACTAAATTATCTAATCTAATTCCTACTAAACGGATAGCTTCAAATTCCATTTCGTTTAAAACTTGTTTAGCTATTTCAAATATTTCTTCAGAACTATTTATAGGATTTAGTAATTTTTTTTGATGACTTTTTCGTTTAAAATATTTATCTTTTAATATAACTACTACTGTATAAGCATAACGATCTTGTTTTCTTATTCTTACACCTACAACTTCAGATAAATAAAGTAAATGTGGATATAAATCTTGTTTGGTTATTGCATCTTTTTTTAAGGTTATTTCATTACTTATTCCTTTACAAATAACTTCTTCACTAATAACTAAATCATCATTTATTCCTTTGGCGCTATTAATCATATTTAAAGTCATATTTTTAAAATATGGTTTTAATTTATCAACTGATGCATTAGCTAAATCACCGATAGTATTAATATTTAATTTTAGTAATTTTTCGGTTGTTTTTTTACCAATACCAAATAGATCATTAATTGGTAATGGCCACATTTTTGTTTCTACTTCATTATCATATAAAGTATGAATTTTATTTGGTTTAGTAAAATCACTAGCCATTTTAGCAGTTAATTTATTATTAGCTATACCAATATTAACAGTAAATCCTAAGGTATCATAAATTTCTCGTTGTAATTTTTTAGCAAATTCTAATTCATCACCATATAAGTTCTTAATATTTGTATATTCTAAATAACATTCATCAATACTAGCAATTTCAATATCTGGGGTATATTTTTTTATTAAATTAAATAATTTAGATGACATTTCTTGATAGAAATCATAATGCATTGGATATGTTTTTAAAGCTGGACATTTTTTACGGGCTGAATATAAAGTTTCTCCTGTTACAACACCTAGTTTTTTAGCTGGCATTGATTTAGCTAAAACAATACCTCTTCTTGAACTTTCGTCTCCTCCTATAACTGCATAACTATTACGAATATCATATTTAGCGCCATGATTAAGTAAATAAACAGCTGTCCAAGATAGAAAAGCATTATTAACATCAATATGCATAACAATTCTATCCATAGTATCACCCATATATATTTTAACATATGTTCGTATTAAAAAAAAGAAATTTTTTTTCTTTTATACTTTAGTTTGATTTGTTTCAAGTAGACTTAATTCATCTATACTAGTATTATTTTTTAAATTTAATTTTATTAATCTATCTTTTTGATTTAATCCTTCTTTTATTAATTCTGAATTAATATTCTCTAAATTATTTAAGATAATTAAATGTAGTAAATCAGTATAATCTCTAATATTACCTTTTAAGTTTTTATTATACTTTTTCCATTCTTTAGCCGTCATACCAAATAAAGCAACATTTAATATATCTGCTTCATCAGCATCAGCATACCTAGCTAAATCTGTTAATGAAATATAATCTTCATTACTAATTTTTATCACACTAACTTTATTTCCTTTTACATCTATTATATTATTTTCCATATTTTTCTCCTTTCTAGTTTTTTAGAAACTTTTTCTTCTATAAATATCTTACGATATAAAATTTATAAATTCCTACTTTAAAAATTAAAAAAAAGAACTAAATAATTAGTTCTTATTCTCCTAAATATGTTATTTTAGCATAACCATTACCATTATTACCATTCATAGTACTTGTACCATCAAGAGTTGGCATACCAGTTATAGTTGATGCCTTAGAATTAGTCCATTCATAACCTAACCCATCTACCATTTTTGTATCAGTAAACGCCTTTTCAGAATAGTGAATAGAACATAGATTATCAGTGGTTCCTGTAGTACAATTAGCATTATCCGTACCTTTTCTAGGTGTTTGATTTTCACTTGAGGTAATAGCAACGCATCCTGTGTGTCCTGAAATATACGATGAACCACCACCAGCACCAGCAACGCATCCACCGACACCAGCATTACTATATCCTGAATAATAACCATTACCACCTGTTGGACCGCCAGTAGTAGACGCTGGTGAATAACCAAATGCTCCTCCAGCAGTTTGATTGCCACCAATAGAAGGTGCACGATAATTTTTACCATGTTGATAACACGCACCACCCGAGTAGCCAGCTAGTCCACCTGCAGATCCACCTGCGGGACTTCCCTCAACACTCCAATCATTACAACCACCTACACCACCAGCTCCACCGGCTACAATTATTCTTGACCTTAATGAAACTGTGTTATTCCATTCTCCATTAACTAATCTTATATCAGTAGCACCCGAAGAATGACAACTGTATGATTGATATCCTATATTAAACTGCACGCTACAGTCTTTTGGTTGTCCTCCAACATACACATATAGTGTTTCATTCTTTTTTAAGCTTATATTTCCACTAACATATGCACCACCAGCAGCAAGCGATCCCCAAGGTTTACCAGCTCCCCACAATTCTACTTTATATTGGCCTGACTTTGGAGCAGTAAACTCTTGTTCTTCTCCTGTATAATCAAACACATACTCAGTACCTTTTGGTAAAGCATTTAAAATACTTTCTATTTCTTCACAATATTTTTCTTCTTTGTTTATTTTTGCTTCTTTTCCGTCATAATCAATTGAATAACCATCAATACAAAATTTACCTTGAGTTACTTTTCCTTTATTATTAATTAATACTAAGGCATCTGTTACGTCACCTTTAATATTTAAATTTTTTGCAGTTAATTCTTCTTTTGTATATTCGCCTTCATTTATTAATAATGATTCTTCATCTTTTACCTTATTAATCATT